>NZ_DJUM01000052.1:3958-23130 GCF_002440475.1 Exiguobacterium sp. UBA6282
ACGATGTTTATCGATGAAGGATTTGGAACACTTGATCCGGAATCACTCGAACAAGCGATCGAGACGTTGCTCTCGATTCAAGCGAGCGGCCGTATGGTCGGAATCATCAGTCATGTGCAGGAGCTGAAGTCACGTGTTGATGCGAAAATCGAGGTCAAGCAAGGAAAAACGGGGTCGACGATAGCACTAGTCGTCGAGTAAGGAGATAAGATCGATGGAAACACGAAACATGGTCACGAAATCACAAATCAAAGAGGCGTTACGCGAATTAGGTGTGACGCCCGGTATGAAACTGTTCGTCCATACGTCACTTAAACAAATCGGCTGGATTCCCGGTGGCGTACAAGCGTTGATCGAAGCCTTGCAGGAGGTCGTCACGACGGAAGGGTTAATCATGATGCCGGCGCAAAGTACCGATAATTCGGATCCGAAGAACTGGAGCCAACCGGCTGTACCGGAAGAATGGTGGGAAACGATCCGCCGGGAGATGCCGGCATATGACCCGGCAAAAACGGTTACACGTGGTATCGGTCGTGTACCGGAAGTCTTTCGAACGTATCCAGGTGTAGTCCGAAGCGAGCATCCGATGTGGTCCGTGACGGCTTGGGGGAAGGATGCGGCGACATTCGTTGCCGATCATACACTGGAAAACGGTTTCGGTCCTGGCTCACCGATTGAACGCTTTATTGAAGCGGACGGTCAAATTCTCCATATCGGTTCGCCGTGGGATACGACGACCGTCTGGCATTATGCGGAATACGGGTTAAATCGTCCGGACGTCGAGGATGGTTGTAAAGTCAAAGAAGGAACGACGGAACGGTTCATTCATTACCGACACCGTCAAGTCGATAGTGATGCTTTCGGTCCGATCGGCGAAGCGCTCGAAGGGGCGGACTTCGTGACGTCCGGTTTGATTGGGCAAGCGAAATCACACCGCATCGATGCCAAAGCCTCGATCCCAGTCGTCATGTTGCAATTAAAAGCACTCGATCAATGGTTATTTTGAAACTTTTTCGGGAAGCTTTCGTAATACAAAGCAGAATCATAAAAAGGAGTGAATGCAATGGCTTCACGTTTTAAAGTTAACCCGGCATTGCGTCGTGGCTTCGATACGGCACGTGTCGGAGAACGACCGATGACGAAAAGCGGGACGATGAGTAAGATTTTCTTACTGCTCGCTCTCGTCACGGCAGCAGCTGGAGGAAGTTGGTTCTTCCTCGCAGAAAACCAAGGATTGTTGTTCCCAGCCTTGATTGGTGGACTGGTCATCGGTCTAATTCTTGCCTTGGTCATCACATTCAAACCGGCGACGGCACCGGTTCTTTCACCGGTCTATGCGATCGTTGAAGGGGTGGCAGTCGGAGCGTTATCGCTCATGTTCGAAAGCATGTATCCAGGAATCGTCGGGAAGGCAGTCGTTGCGACATTCGTCGTTGCATTTGCGATGTGGTTCGTCTACTCGACAGGCATGATAAAAGTGACGCAACGTTTCCGTTCTGCGGTAACAGCAGCGATTCTCTCGATCTTCGTCTTGTATGCAGTCAACTTGATTCTCTCGTTATTTGGTGTCGACCTCCCATTCATGACAGGTAGCTCACCGCTTGCGATTGGTATTCAGTTCGTCATCGTCATCGTGGCATCCCTGTCACTCGTGATGGACTTCGATTTTATCTCGCAACAAGTTCGTGCGGGTGCTCCGAAATCGATGGAGTGGGTTGCAGCATTCGGATTGATCGTGACGATCATCTGGCTCTATATTGAATTACTCGATCTCTTGTATCGCCTCGCGGCGCGGGATTGATGTAAAGAAAAATCGTAATAAAGTTTGAAAAACACTCATAAAAGAGTGTTTCAGACTGAAGACAAAGCGTAATTTTTCTCTTAACGAGAAAGGTTGCGCTTTTTGTTAATCTCGAATCGTTTTCTTAGGAAAAGCATCGCGCCGCTTCACTTCGTTGCAGGGTCGCTCCTGCTTTGTTTTTCCCTAGGAAGCGATTTCGAGTGAATAAAACTCTTCTCTCTTCTTTCTTCCGGGTATAAAAATTAAAAACTAAGAAGGAGGAGGACTTTCAATGATGGGTAAGAGAGATCACCATCATCAATCAGATCATGTCATCATTACATTGAAACAACTGGTCCCGCAGGACTATCTTGTCCGCAAACTCGATGCGGTCATCGATGTCGACTTCATTTATCGTGCCGTCGAAAAATCGTATAGCGAAAACACCAGTAGACTAAGCAGTGCCCCGTCCTGTTAATCAAAATGGTACTGCTCCAATATGTATTCGGTATTCTTTCCATCCGACCTACCATCAAAGAGATTGAGACTAACGTGGCGTACCATTGGTTTTTAGTTCTTAGGCTTGATGAGAAGGTACCTCATTTCTCTATGTTTAAGAAGAACTATGTCCGTCGCTTTCAGGGAACGGACTTCTTCGAAAATATTTTTTATCGCGTGCTCACCTAAGGAATTGAAGCCGGATTCGTAGCCTCTTCGATCCTGTTCATCGAATCCACCCACATCAAGGCGAACGCAAACAAACGGAAGTACAAGAAGAAACTTGTTCGACGCGCTGCCCAATAGTACAAAGTCGACCTAGATCAAGAAGTCAACGAGGATCGGTCCTACATGGAAAAAGCCCTTCACCCCCAAGACGAAGAGTGTTGAAGAACGTCAGATAAAGGAGAGTAGCTATTAAGTGAAGTGGGAACATGAGAAGCAATTTGCTTATTCGTGTCATACCGCCTGTGATTGATATGTTTGTGTCCTAGGGATGATTGTGATACCCGGTAATGTCCACGATAGTGTCGTCTTTAGTAATCTTTGGCAAGAAGCGATGAACGAAATAGAGTATCTCAGACATACATATGTGAATCGATCGTTGTTTCGAAAACGTTAGGAAACAATTGAACGCGTCTTCGCAGACGCGAAAGAGAAGCATGGCATGCATTGGACCCGCTATCTTGGAGTAAAAAAAGACGCTATAAGTGATGCTTACTTTCATTATCCTGAACCTCGAAAAGCTTGCGGATTGGTCCTGAAATTCTTCCGGGAATCCATGTCTTATTCATATGTTAGTCACCATTACATATAACAAACCCTCATTTCAATTACGAAATGAGGGTTTGTCTACAGCTGAAACACTTTTAAAAAACGTTTTTTTGTAAAGGTACTTCAAAAAACGCATTCGATTTATTAATAAAAATAAAATCATCGAATAAAATGTAGTATAAAATGAAGTTTTGTAATAAAATATAAGCATTCTAAATATTCAATACAGGGGGTTGTTCGAATGGAAAACATAAATAATCATTTAATAGCATTAGTTAGAGCTGCTCTTGAAAATGACAAAAGAGTCATAGAATTATCTACTATTTCAATAATAAGAAAAACTAAAAAAAGTAATCAGGATTTATCAAAGAATCTTTCAGAATTACTTTCAATTCATAATGCAGGTTCTTCTTTTACTAGATCTGTAGGAGTACAACCACCTCCAACTGATAAAGAGTCCTTTTTGTCTTTACTAAAAGTAGAAGATTCCTCTATTTTTGAGGAAAATTTAATTCTTGAAAAACAAAACAAAATAATGATTGATAATTTTTTGAAAGAAAGAAAAAATTCAAAATTATTAATTGAAAACGGAATTCAACCGCCTAAAAGTATTTTACTTTATGGTCCTCCAGGCGTCGGAAAAACTTCTATATCAAAATATATTGCGAAAATGCTAGATCTACCATTAGTTACTTTAGATTTATCAGCAGCTATATCAAGTTATTTGGGAAAAACAGGACAAAACCTAAAAAAAGTGTTAGAATTTGGTAAAGAGAATCCTTCAGTACTTTTGCTTGATGAATTTGATTCTATTGCTAAAAAAAGAGATGACTCTACAGATTTGGGTGAATTAAAAAGAATTGTTAATGTATTATTGAAAGAATTGGAAGAATGGCCACCTAATTCAATTATTATAGGAGCTACAAATTTTCCGGAATTTTTGGATAAAGCAATTTGGAGAAGATTCGATATAAAAATTGATATCCCTCTACCTTCTAAAAATCAACGTATTAATTTATGGAACGCTTATTTAAATAATGAATTAATTAAAATTGATGAAAACCTTATAGAAATTGTATCGAAACTCATAGTTGAGATTAGTCCGTCAGATATCAAGCAAATTAGCGAATATATTTTACGAAGGGTAATTATTGATGATGAAAATCCATCTGAAATTCTAATTTCACGAATTAAAGAATTTTACTCAAAAGATAATTCTACGTTTAATAAAGAAATTATTAAAGCTTTAAAGCAAACTGATGTTAATATAACTCAGGCAAAACTAGCGGAAATTTTATCTATTAGCCCTTCAACTGTAAATCATCATCTCAAAGCATTGACTATATAATTTAAAGTCTGGAGTTGCTCATATGGAAAATAATAATGAAAGAAAACTCCCTATTATAGGTGGGGGAGAAAAATTGATTGAACCTATAAAGAAAAAATTTGCTGGTGGAGAGGTTACCTATCCGAGAAGTTTTAATGAAGCAAGAGAACTAATTAAACCAAAACTTGATACTATCAGCAAACAAATTGAAGAAATACCAGAAAAGAATAAAATGGATGAAATAATTATTACAATAAGACTTAATAGCAAATTTCTTGCAAAATCGTATGTACCGAATGTTTTGTTTAGGCAGGCTAGGTTTGAAAATGTTGGATCAAGAAGATATGAAGTAGACAAAGCAGGAAATGATATTAGCAAATTACATTTCATTAAAACAAATGTGGAAGATATTCGATCGCTTCATACACTTTTAGAAGAAAATGAATCACATTTAAAAGATAGTTTTAAAAATGATGTTAGGAAAATAGATGATATTTCATTATTATCTACTGAAGAAGTAATACAAGGATTTGACACCGATTGGAATGAAGGAGTAGTAGAATTTGTATTACACCCATATGAAGAAGATAATGAACTAATGATTCTCAAATTTAAAGAAAACTTAAGTGATCTAGGGGTAGATTTAAATTCAGTTAAAATTAAATCTTATTCTGGAGGTCCAAATTTTATAAGTGCAAAAATAGATAAATCTGTACTGAACAACATTGCAGAGTTTAATCCTTTACGAACAATACATCCATTACGGCTAAAATATTTTCCGAAATTTAGAGGAGAAGCATTTACGACTAGGCCAACTCATTTAATACCTCCTAGAGGATCAAGTTTATCACAAATTAAAGTTGGGATATTTGATGGTGGTATTGATGAAAATCATCCATTTTTAAACGGTTTTAGCAATGAAAATGAGGAGATTAATTCTTATCCTGAGAGAAAAGGTGTATCTCATGGAACAGCTGTTGCAGGAGTAGTACTATATGGTGATTTAAGTCAATATGAAGCGAATCATCAGCTTGAAGATCCTTCAGTTTTTGTAGAAAGTTTTAGAGTGTTACCTTTAAGTAGTAATTCAGATTTAGACATGTATGAAGCTATTGATTTTATTGAAAAAATAGTTCCTAGCAGAAATGATATTGATGTTTATAATCTCTCGTTCGGTCCTGATGGTGCAATTAGTGATGATGAAATATCGAGATTTACTTTTGCTTTAGATACGTTAGCTTGGAATCATAAAAAGTTATTTATTGTAGCTGTAGGGAATGATGGGAAAGAACCTACACCGTACAATAGAATTCAATCTCCTGCAGATTTAGTTAACGGATTGGGTGTTGGAGCTTACACAATAGATTCTAGCGGTAATCGGATCAAAGCAGATTACAGTTGTGTAGGGAGCGGTCGAGAAGGTTGTAAAGTCAAACCAGATTTAGTTGCATTTGGTGGTGATATTGTTAACAATCCGATTCACGTGTTAGCTCATTCTGATAGTTACGTCAATGGAAGCGACATAATTGAATCACAAGGAACTAGCTTTTCAACACCTTTGGTTTCTAGACTAGCTGCTGAAATTCTAGGTAGATGCAACAGATTTAATCCAATTGTTGCTCGAGCACTAATGATTCAGGCAGCTAGAAATCCTGTCGGCGATAAAATTGATCATGATTTTGGTTATGGAATTTTAAATGAAGATATCGAAGAGGTATTAAATTGTAGTGAAAACAATGTCACAATTATTTATTCAAACNNAAAAAGGTGAAAAAACGCAAACTATTAATGTTAATTCATCTCCATTATTAGCTCAGAGTTTAATCTCAAATGGTTATATTCAAAGTTTTTTACCAACAACTAGTAGTCCGAATAAATATAAAACAGAAGCTTCTAAAAGAGGCGAGTTAAAATGGGATACTATTGTGAAGAAATGGGTTTCTAAAAAAGCTGAATCGATTGATGATCCATTCCTAATTCTACATGGAATGGGTAGAAACGGAAGTACTGATAGAATTGATTATTCTGTTGCAATAACTATTAGCGTAAAAAACTATGCCGGTAATTTATATCAAGAAATTTTAGATAGTTATAATTTGTTGAATCCAATTGATATTAGAGCTAAAAACGAAATTATGATCGTGAATTAATTTTAATGATTCCAGAAAAAACCATCTGACGCATGCGTGTCAGATGGTTTTTTCTGTTCATATTCCGTGCTCGCTTTTCAGTTGATCGACATATTTTTTTGCCTCGAGCAATGACGATCCGAGCGTCTCTCGAACGCGTTTGACAGCTTCAACCGTCTTTCCTTCATGAAGCAACTGAACCAGTTCGACTTGTAACGCTGCTTCTTCTAGTGACACCTCATTCAGACCGAGGTGCTCTTCAATCCGTTTTAGCTTCTTCAGAATCGTTTGTTGTCGGCGTTTCGCTTCGTCCGCTTTTTGTGATAAGGACATCCAGATAAAGAATAAAGCAATTAATGATGCGAACATGATGACAGAATCCATAGGGAACACCTTCCTTTGTTCCACCGTACCATAGGAGATGAATCATAACAAATAGTGGAAAATGATGTAGAAATTGATTATGCTGATATAGTGGAAAATAAAGGGTTAATATGGAAGGGAGTTTAATATAGTGGACAATGTGTTAGTGACATTTTTGCCATTCTTGATTCAAGTTGGACTGCTCATGGTGCTGTTCTTCTTCGGAACGTTCGGTTTGTTTTTCTTCGTCAAACGAAGTTCATATCACAATAGCCGGTATTACCGACTGACACGCGAGCCGTTTTTACGGATTGTTCGTGATAAAGGAAAATGGGGCGAGTACTTGACGACGCGTCAACTCGACCAAGTATCGGGGTACGGCACTTACGTCTTCAATACATACTTACCACGTGCACGCGGTGAGGGTACGACGGAAATCGATGTGACGTTCATTCATGAAAGTGGCATCTATGTGCTCGAATCAAAAAACTACAGCGGCTGGATTTTTGGACGCGAGCAGGACCGTCAGTGGACGCAGCAGTTCCAGAATCGCTTCAAGCAACGGTTCTATAATCCGATCAAACAAAATGAAGGGCATCTCAAAAGCATGCAACGCTTCTTAGAAGGAACGGATCCTGCACTCTTTCATTCCTTGATCATCTTCAGCGAGCGCTGTGAACTGAAAAAGATCACCGTTGATTCAGCGCATGTCCGTGTCTTGAAACGAAACGTCTTACGTAAGACGATCGAGCAACTCGCGACAGAAAAGCCGTTGACACCGAGTCAAGTCGATACGATTGCAGGAAAACTCGGTGTTCATTCACAAGTCGATCGTGCCACCCAACAAGCGCATATCGATGGGATTCGTCAACGACAGGCAAAATGAGACCGTTGACTAGCTCATTCTTCTTCAGGTATAGTGAGTAAATAATAAGTAGTGCAACTATATGGAGATGATGGGATGAAGGAATCGGAATGGTCACTCGGGATGCAATTATCCAGAAGCTATTACGCATTCAAACGTGCCGCTGCTAAACGGATGGAATCATTCGGACTGACGCCGGAACAATTTTCTGTCTTGAGCGAACTCGCAAAACAAGATGGTGTTTCGCAAAAGCANNCTCTTGATGACACGAGAAGGACGCGACATCGTCGATCGCCTCGGACCAGAGCTTGATCAGCTACAGCTCGAAGCGTTCCATGGATTATCGCGACAGCAAATCGAGCAATTGAAGGAAACACTCGAGACCATTCACCGGAATGTGACGTGAATGGTTTTCTCTAGGATATATAGTTGCACGTGATATTATAAGCAATGCATGTAAAAGGAGATTGTAATATGAAAGCATGGAAAGATGTCTGGTCAATGACACAAACGAAAGTGGGGCTCGTCTTCGCAATCGTCGTACCGCTCTTGTTCCTCGTTGTCTGGATGACGGGTTACCAAGGAACGACAGAACGTCTTGATCAATTAAATGTTGGGGTCGTCGCAGAAGCGAATGATCCGTTCATCCAGTCGTTGCAACAAGCACCGTTCACGGTTCAGACGGTTGCAACAGAAACAAAAGGGTTGCAAGCACTTGATGCGAATGAAGTCGATCTCGTCTTACAAAAAGATGATGCAACGCATCAACTAACGGCACACGTCAGTCAGACGAATGCGGAATTCGCAAATGCAATCCTCGAGAGAGCAACGGAAACGATCAGCAAACAGTTGAATGGTGAACCGACGTTCACGACGTCAATCGTTACGGAACATGCCGTCTCGGATTTTGCTTTATCAATGCTTCCGCTCGTTCTCGGTTTTGTCATTTACATCGCGATGATGACGATGGGGATACAATTCAATCTCGTCAGTACGATTTTAAAGAGTCGTCACACAAAATGGGATCTCTTTTGGAGTCGCCAACTCTTGCACGGCATCGTCTTACTCGTCGTACCGTTACTCCTCGTCTCGATGGCGCATCTATTGACAGATATCACGACACCGTTCGTGAAGTTATGGGCATTCGAGCTCCTCGTCGTTGCGACCTGTATCGCCGTCACGCAGATGAACTTTGCGATATTCGGACCGGTGGCGCCACTCATTAATGTCGCCTTGATTCCGTTCCAGTTGATGACTGCCGGAAATATTGTCCCGGCGAAGATGCTGGCACCATTTTATCAATCGCTCGGAACGTTCCTGCCTGTTCCAAATGCCGTCTCTGGTTTCGGTCGATTATTATTCATGGATGGATCAGTCGGGACGCAAGTCCTTCATCTATCCTTACTTTTTGTTGGTAGTTTCTTGGTGACGTGTCTCATTACAGTCTGGAAAAGAGAGGGCGTTAGGCAGCAAGCCATGGCTTGAGAAAAAGTATAGTTTCAAAAAAAGCTCACGTCTCAATTTCCGAGACGTGAGCTTTTGTATTAGAACAACTCGTTGATTGGTGTGTCACCTTCGAGTAGTGTGACGACTTGTTTCGATGCTTTATCATGACCGATCGCAGCTAAAATAACACGGGCGACATCCTCGCGTGGAATTTTTTTAGTCGCTTGCTCGGACGGATCCGTCGTGACGTTTCCTGTGCCGGCTTCATCGGATAGTCCGCCTGGGCGAAGAATCGTATAGTTGAGTGACGATTCCTTCAGGACACGATCCGCGTAGCGTTTCGCGATGTAATACGGCTTCATGCTGTCAGACCATGTTTCCGGCGAATCGGCGTTCAAGGCACTGACCATGATGAACTGTTTCGCCTTGATTGCTTCTGCTGCTTCAATCGATTTGACGGCACCATCGAAGTCGATCAGCATCGTCTTGTCGGCTCCTGTATGACCACCTGATCCTGCCGTAAAGATGACGACATCTGATCCTTGTAATGCTTCCGTGATTGTTGCGACGTCGGCTTCAAGATCAAGATGGACCGGGGTATGACCGAGTTTCTCAAAATCACTGAATTGGTTTTTGGAACGTAATCCTACTTTGACATCATGCTCCGAATCCTGCAGTAAACGAGCAGCGTGACGACCTACTTTACCATTTGCACCAATGATGAAAATCTGACTCATGTTCCATTCCTCCATTTCACGATTGGATGATTCTGTTTCAGTATGGAAAAGACGAGGGGATTCTGTAAAGAGAGACGACTTATGGAACTATAACCGTCATCAAAACATCTTTTTAACGCTTTTATGCATAAAATCGTCAAATTATCTTGAAATCACGTGTAAGTGTGGTAGGATAATGACTATTACCCACACCGAAAATCGTTTAGGTTAAATTGTAGCAATATTCGGTGAATGGGCAACGACGAAACAGAAAGGAGAGATACGATGAGAAAGAAACCATGGCTACTGGCAGGACTTGTTTTGACAGGCGTTGCCGCTTGGATGATCTGGAATCAACAGACGGATGCCAAAGCACATGACATCTTCGAAGACCACAAGCTGGTCGTCGGGACGACGGGGGATTATAAGCCCTTTACATACTGGAACGAGGAACGGAATCGTTATCAAGGCTTTGATATCGATGTCATCCAAGCGTTCGCAAAAGCAGCAAATCTTGATGTGACGTTCGTCAAGACGACATGGCCGACATTATCGGAGGATACGAAATCAGGCAAGTTTGATATCGCTGTCGGTGGCATCACGAAGAAAGTCGAGCGCGAGGTCGTCGGAGACTTTACATCGTCGTATTTCTCCTTTCAAAAAGCACCTCTCGTAAAGAAGAAAGATGTCGAACGCTTGAATTCGCTCGCTGCAATCAATGATCCAGCAGTCAAAATCGGCGTCAATCCGGGTGGCACGAACGAAGCGTTCGTGAAGAAGCATTTTCCGAAAGCAGATGTGACCGTCTTTGAGAACAACTTGGACATTCCGAAAGCCGTAAAAAGCAGACAAGTCGACGTCATGGTGACGGACGACATCGAGGCGTTGCATTACGCAACAGAACTGAATCTTGCGGTTCCCAAACTCACTGAAGCATGGGAACCAGCTGAGATGGCGTATTTGATGAAACCGGATCAAAAACAGCTTGGAGACGTTTTCCGGGTCTGGATTGAAAGTGCAGAGGGGCAAGAACAAGTTCAAAAATTGAAGAAAAAATGGAACATCGTCTCGACGCGTGAGGCGGTCGGAGCGAAAGGAGCGGGAGCACATGAGTAAATGGGGATGGATCGTCGTCGGAGGTGGCGTCTTGTTTGCCGGCTTACTAACACTTTGGCAAACGGAGCAACCACGACGTGTACAAGCAAAGAACGTCTTTGCGACGAAAAAAATCGTCGTCGGAACGACCGGCGATTATAAACCATTCACCTATTTGAACCGGAAGACGAACGAGTACGAAGGATTCGATATCGAAGTGATCCGTTCTTTCGCGAAGACGACCGGCATCGATGTGGAGTTCGTCCCGACGACATGGCCGACGCTGTCTGCTGATCTCGCTAGCGGGAAATTCGATATGGTCGTCGGGGGAGTGACGAAAAACATCGAGCGCGAGATCATTGGCGACTTCACGTCAAGTTACCTGTCATTCCAAAAGACACCGCTCGTCCGTAAAGAAGATGCCGGACGCCTCGCTTCGATTGAACAGATCAATCGACCGGACGTGACGATTGGTCTAAATCCAGGCGGAACGAATGAACAATTCGTCCGCAAGACGTTTACGAAGGCGAACATCGTCATGTATGAGCAAAACCTCGACATCCCGCATGCGGTTGCCTCAGGCGAAGTTGATGTCATGATCACTGATACGGTCGAGGCGATTCATTATGAAGCACTCGATCAACGACTCGCGGCACCAAGAATTCAAGAAAAGTGGATTCCGGCGGAGAAAAGCTACCTCGTCCGGGAGTCAGAAGGGGACGTCGTCGATGTCTTTAACCTCTGGATGCAGTCGTATGAAGGACAGGAAGAGATGGAGCAATTAAAAGAGAAATGGCAAGTGGCGTCATAAGTGGATCGTGTCTCCTGATAGCAGGAGGCACGATTTTTTAGTGAAAGGAGTTTGACAGGAAAAGACGAACAAGCATGTAGAAGCAAACCAGGAGGGAACCGATATGTTGAAAAATGTGTCACTTACGCATGGCTCGTCATCGGAGATGTTTGGATTAATTCTACGTTATTGTTCGCAGGAGCGCTTGTATTTACGAGTGGCACGGTACTATCGTTTAGTCTCGTGTTAGCACGAGCCGTTCGTTTGAAAGGACTTGGTTTTACGGTGATGATGGTGTCAATCGGTACGACGCTTAAAGTGTTTGCTGGTGTCATGTATGGTGTATACCAGATTGTAGCGTAATCGTTAAAGATTGAATCAAGGCACCGATTCAGGTGTCTTTTTTGATTTGCGAACAGAAAAAATAGGAAAATATTGGACATGACTTTGAATTCATGGAAAGAAGGAATGAAGATGATTCATGTCGTGAACTTGACGAAGACGTACGATGGAAAGGATGTCGTCAAAGGGATTTCGTTTGACGTGCAAGCAGGGGAAATCTTCGCCTTTCTTGGACCGAACGGTGCCGGGAAATCGACGACTGTTCAGATGCTGACGACACTGATTAAACTGAGAATACCGATTAGGACGAGCAGGAAACGATTGAATCCGTTCATATTTCATCTCTCCTTTCTGTCGTTAAATTGTTTTTAGACGTTCGGGAAATCACGATTATCATGAATAATATGTGACTTCAAAATAAAAATACAGTGAATGAAAAAAACTCCTCTCATTGTGTCATGAGAGGAGTAGCAACAGTTTTATTTTTCGATTTTCGGTACTTTTACGATGTAGTAGATCGTACTTAAAATCAAAAAGGCGATTCCGATTAAGATTGAGACGCGTGTCTCGTCATTGAACAGCATGCCGACGAGTACTGTGATCAGCGCGACGATCGATAAATAGTTCGTCACCGGCGCACCTGGCATCTTGAACGGATGCGAGGCTGTCCGTTCACTTTCGAGTTTTCGGTAACGGATATGACTGATTAATATCGCGAACCACGGCACCATCCCTGGTAGTACCGAAGCGCTGTAGACATAAACGAAGATGTTCGTATCCTTTCCGAGAACGTGCGGGAGAATGATATCGAGAATGACACCAAAGAAAATCCCGATTGAAATGGCTAGAACTGTATAGAGCGGAATCCCACGTTTATTGACCTTTAAGAAGAAAGACGGCATTTGCCCTTTTTCCGCTAATGCATAGATCATCCGACTGGCGCTGAAGATTCCTGAGTTACAACCGGATAAAGCGGCCGTGATGACGACGAAGTTAATGATGCCGGCAGCAATCGTCACACCGACCTTGGCGAATGTCGCAACGAACGGACTTCCAAGATCGGATAATTCGTTCCACGGATACACCGTGACGATGATGAAAATCGCTCCAACGTAGAAAATCAGAATCCGCCAGACGACACCATTGATCGCCTTCGTGATGTTTTTCTCTGGATCTTTTGTTTCCCCAGCCGTGACTCCGATCAACTCGACACCGATGTAAGAGGCGAAAACAATCGAGAGGGCAAAGAAGAAGCCGGTGAAACCGTTTGTGAAGAATCCACCGTTTGTCCAAAGATTCGAGAAGCCGACCGGGTTTCCATCATTCCCTAGGCCGAAGAAGATGATTCCGAATCCAGCGACGATCATCAGAAGAATCGTCAGTATCTTGATCGAAGCGAACCAAAACTCGAGTTCACCGAACATCTTGACGGAAGCAAGGTTCGCGAGCGTCAAGAGAATGATGACGACGATCCCTGGAATCCATGTTGGTAGTTCAGGCCACCAGAAGCGTAAGTACGTTCCAACGGCGATGACTTCACTCATCCCGACGACGACCCAGTTGAAGATGTTGCTACTTGCTGTTAAAAAACCAGCAGCTGGATGGATATAATCGTTTGCGAACTTTGCGTACGATCCACTGTGCGGATGGGTGTAGACCATCTCGCCGAGTGCCCGCATGATGAAAAAGATAAAAACTCCGGCTAGCATGTACGCAAGTAAGACTGATGGTCCTGTCCAAGCGATCGTACTTGATGCCCCGAGGAAGAGACCAACACCAATCGTTCCTCCGAGCGCAATCATTTGTACCTGTCGTGCTGTTAAATCTCGTTTCAAATTCGAACTCATCGTTTCCCCCAAAAAAATCTGTGACGTCATAATGTTCAGACAACTTGTCGTAAGAACTATAAAGCTGAGTATACTATCCTCGGATAGGGCTCGGCTAGTCTTTTTGAAAATTTGAAATAGAGTTTTCAATAATCAGATATTCATGAAACAAATATGTAACAGCTTTCATTCGCCCATTAGTAGAGTGTCAAGTTGTTGACCTAGTCTACCAACATACAGATGCTCAGCAGTTGCTAAGACGATCAAATCATCACGCATTGTAAGGTCACCTGACAAAGAATTTCCTTGTTCGGTCATGAAACGAATCGAACGAATGCTCTTAAAACGTGTTCCATTTCGTTCAAGTAAGTGTACGTCATCAGAGTATGCAGCAAGTAGATGATCATCGTACCGAGCGAACTGAGA
Source organism: Exiguobacterium sp. UBA6282 (assembly GCF_002440475.1). Lineage (NCBI taxonomy): Bacteria > Bacillati > Bacillota > Bacilli > Caryophanales > Exiguobacterium > Exiguobacterium sp. UBA6282. The sequence goes on from NZ_DJUM01000052.1 coordinate 18,336, forward strand.
AAAGGCGATCGTAGGAGCCTCACAAACGAGATCGTCCTCTTGATTAATACGGACGAAACGATAATCAGAGTAGTAGAAGAACCAGACTTCTGTTGATGAACAGACATTCAGAGCATAACAATCATCAATCGGATATTGCCGATTCTTATACTGCACTTCACCTGTATCGTCAAAAGCGACCAGACCGAAAGCACCATTTGAACTCGTGACGGCATCGGCATAGACACCTTCATCAAAATAACTGACCCAAATCCAACCTTGTTCGTCGATTTGCATATTTTGAATCCCGTCGTCTAAACAAAAGCTATTCAGTAACTGACCTTGAGGATCGTAGATAAAGGCGTTCGGCAACCATGTGCCGTCGATATCATCATCACAACGAGAAGCGACGAGTAACAGCCGTCCGTCTGGAAAACGATCAACGAGGGAAAAGTCGATGTCGTTTCTTTCGACGATCGTCGTCTTTCGCCAGTCATCCTTCAGTTGATGAATGGAGAGGATCTGTGTTTCACGAGATCCATCAATCGATTCTTCAACGATTAAAATATGTCCGTCGACAGTGATGCCAGTCGCGACCGGGCTTCCAGAACGATAGGATGCGGTCAAACGACGTAGCGGGAAATGGGCGAGCGGGTATGTGAGCATGGCACGACCTCCTGTGTGTTGTAAAAAGCAGTCCGTCGACAGACAGACTGCTTAATGAGTTAAACCGACCGTTGACGGCGTTTATAGAAGAAATAGACGATAATTAAGGCGACGGCAGCAATCAAAACACCATTCGTATATGGTGCAGCGACTTCCTTGATCGAGCGCCAGTTCGTTCCGAGTGTTTCTCCAAGATAGAGGAACAAGATTGACCATGGAATGATGGCAAGAACCGTGTAGAGCGAAAACTTCGTTTGATCCATTTTCGCAAGACCAGCTGGAATCGAGATGGCATGGCGGACGACAGGAATGAAGCGAGCTCCGAAGATGACACCTTGACCGTACTTCAAGAACCAGCGTTCAGCTAAATCCAGATGATGTTCAGAGATCAGGACATACTTTCCGTACTTCAAGATCAATGGACGACCGCCATAGCGAGCAAACCAATATAAGAACAATTGCGACAACAATCCGCCAATCACGGCGGCGACGACAGCGAGCGGCCAGCTAATCGTTCCTTGAGAAATCATGAATCCGCCGTATGAGAGAACGATTTCGCTCGGTATGATTTCAATCATCAACCCGAGGGCGATACCGAAATATCCGAGATCGGCAAGTGAAAGCAAAATCTGGTTGACGATTTGAGATAACACGTAAGACAACTCCTTTGTAATCAGTACATTCCTTTATTTTAGAGAACCGAAGATCAAATGAAAAGGAAAAAAACGGAGACAATTAAAAAGACGGATCCACCATGATAGCGAATCCGTCTTGTTTTTATAATACGACCGCAGCAATCGTACCGAAGATGAGCAACGGAATATTGTAGTGCAAGAACGTCGGAATGACGGTTTCTCGCATGTGATCGTGCTGACCATCGGCATTCAAACCACTCGTAGGTCCAAGCGTCGAGTCTGACGCGGGGCTACCAGCGTCACCAAGAGCACCGGCTGTCCCGATGATCGCAACCGTCGCTTCTAAGCTGAAGCCGTACTGGATACAAAGTGGAACGAAGATCGCAGCGATGATTGGAACAGTTGAGAAACTTGATCCAATGCCCATCGTGACGAGAAGACCGATCAAGAGCATGACGAACGCGGCAACAAGTTGGGAGTCGCCCATCAATGCTTTTGAGTTCTCAACGAGCGGTTCGATATCACCCGTCTTACGCAAGACGTTCGAGAATCCGTTCGCTGAGATCATGACAAAACCGATGAATGACATCATCCGCATACCACGCGTGATGACGTCATCCGCTTCACTGAATCGAACGAGACGAAGCAACAAGAAGAGGATGAGTCCCGTCGTTGCAGCAAGTATCATTGATTCCGTCTGCAGTTGAACGATCAATGTCGCAATGACGACGACACCACTTAAGACCAGTTTCGTTTTCGTGATGACCGGGATTTCATAGTCATCTGGGGCGATATCACGAATTTCATACGTCCGCTCTTTCCGGTACGTATAAAGACCAATCAAGAGACCGACGACCATTCCGAGTGCTGGAATCGCCATCGCTTCGATGACAGAAACTCCCGTCGTATCAAGACCATTAGCTTTAAGGTTTTTCAGTAAAATCTGATTCAGATAGATGTCTCCGAATCCGATCGGTAAGAACATGTACGGTGTGACGAGACCGAATGTCATGATGATCGCAATTCGACGTCGGTCCATCTTCAACTGAGAAAAGAGACCAAGAAGCGGCGGAATGATGATCGGAATGAAGGCGATGTGAATCGGTAAAGCATTTTGTGAACTGATTGCGAGTAACAGAATCGCAAACAAGACGAATCCTTTTAATTTCTTGACCGATGCGGCACTTGCGTTACCACGTGAACGTGCAATCAATGCGTGAGCGAGAGCATCTGGTAAGCCCGTTTTCGAGAGGGCAACAGCAAACGCACCAAGCATCGCGTAGCTAAGAGCGATTTCTGCCCCATCGCCAAGACCACCTGCAAATGCTTCGGTTGTTTTCGTTAAATCGAGACCGCCGACGAGACCGCCGGCGAACGCACTGATGACCATCGCGAGCACGATGTGGACGCGGAAGATCGCTAAGATGAATAGTAAAAAGACGGCAAACAATACGGCGTTAATCATTCGGTAAAACCACACTTTCTTTTGTTATCACTGCGCTATACTAAAGTATCTTACAGCCATGGTGGAACACTGTCAAGGATAAAAGTCTGACCTCGTATTAAAGGACTTCACGATAGACTTTCTAGATTTGCATAAAAAGTCACGTTTTTTAATACCTAAAAGCATGAGGGGAAAGGCGTATAGATCACTGAAAACGGTATAGATAAAAAAATGTGCCATCCTTCTCCATTACGAGAAAATGGCACATCATCTTTAATTTAAGACGGAGTAGAATATCCCGAATCTAATTGAGTTTCTTCTATAAAAGCAATCAGCAATCGACGACGTCGAGTTTACCGGTCCCTGGATCGATGACGAGTCCGTGGACATTCGTACCAGGTGGCAGTAAGGGGTGGTTCTTCACGAGACTGACGGAGTGGGCGACACTCTCCTGAACTGACGTAAAGCCACGCAACCATTGATTTAAATCAACACCTGATACTTCAAGCGTGTGAAGAATCTGTTGGTCGATACCTCGATCCTTCATTTCGCTGATCATATGTTTAGGATCAATCGTGCTCATGCCGCAGTCGTGGTGACCGATGACGACGACTTCTTCGGCACCCAGTGCATACAATGCGACGAGAATCGAACGCATGACAGAACCGAATGGGTGCGATAGAATAGCACCGGCATTTTTGATGATCTTCGCATCCCCGTTCTTAAGGCCGAGTGCGTGTGGAAGAAGTTCCGTTAGGCGAGCATCCATACACGTCAGGATGACGACCTTTTTGTCCGGGAACTTATCCGAGACGAACTGCTCATACTGTTTTTCGGCGACGAATCGCTCGTTGAAAGCTAACATTTCCTGTACAACTGACATTTAAGTGTCCTCCTTTAGTGGTAGCTCTTAATATGTACCCCATAATCAGAATACAAGATGATGAAATGGCTATCAAGTCACGAAAATGCGAGTGTGATAAATCGCACACGTCTTCGTACATAGAGCAAAACGATGAAAAAGGAGAATCCGCAATAGATGTAAACGTTACCAAGGATGTGAGGGAATTCACAGGATGGTCATGCACAAAACAGGAAAAAGGGGTTATGATTGATTTGTGAAGGAAAGCACAAACTATTGAAAAACAGCTTGGCATTCCTGACATAATGGTTGGCAAATCAAACTCAGATTCGTTCCACGACAGGGAGGAAACCACTCATGGCTGTGAAAGAAAAAACAAAATCGACGGTAACGCCGGTCGAACAAGCAATTGGACAAATCGTTGAAAAAGGACAACGTGCATTACAGGAGTTATTGACATTCGATCAAGAAAAAATTGATACGATCGTCCGTGATATGGCACTTGCCGGACTTGAACGGCACGTCGAACTCGCTCGTCTCGCAACAGAAGAGACAGGGCGCGGTGTCTTTGAAGATAAGATGATTAAAAATATATTTGCGACAGAATACATCTACAACAGTCTACGTCATGAAAAAACGGTCGGGATTCTGGAAGAAGATGTCCAAAACGGCATCACCTATATCGCTGAACCGGTCGGTGTCGTCTGTGGTGTCACACCAGTCACCAACCCAACGTCAACGACGATGTTCAAAGCATTGATTGCGATCAAGACACGTAATCCGATCATCTTCGCGTTCCACCCGTCGGCACAACGGTGTTCCGTCGAAGCGGCGAAAACACTTCGCGATGCAGCCATCAAAGCTGGGGCGCCGAAAGACTGCATTCAATGGGTCGAAGAACCATCACTTGAAGCAACGAAAGTCTTGATGAACCATGAAAACATCGCCATGGTCCTTGCGACAGGTGGAGCAGGAATGGTCAAATCAGCATATTCAACAGGTAAACCGGCACTCGGTGTTGGACCAGGGAACGTTCCTTGCTACATTGAACAGTCAGCAAAAGTCAAACGGGCTGTCAGCGATCTCGTTCTCTCAAAAACGTTTGATAATGGGATGATTTGTGCATCTGAACAAGCCGTCATCGTTGACCAAGAAATATATGCAACGGTCCGTGCAGAAATGGAAGCACTCGGTTGTTACTTCTGTACA
>NZ_DJUM01000024.1:0-4072 GCF_002440475.1 Exiguobacterium sp. UBA6282
CCTCACATGTCTTCACCCGACTCCTTCAGGAAAAAGCGCGATGTTTTAACTCGCGCTTTCAGAGACGAACAAGACCCGGGTTCGTCATCCGAAGGATGAGGAAGACTGGCTTGTGTCTCGCCTGAGGAAAGCGGGTGAGAAGACAGTGAGGTGAATAGTGCGTTACATCGTTCATTTCGCATCATGGCCGAATGATATTACCTAGAAACACCATCCCAGCAAATAAACCAATCATTAAGAAGACAGTAGTTTGTGGTTGGAAACGTTTCTCCCGATAACGTCGAAATAAACGGTCCCCCAATGCCTGTATACAGAATAAGAGACCAATAAAGAGTAGGAAGAATTGCCATCTTTCTAGAACATCGAGAGCATCAATGTAAAATAAAAAAACAATACATAAAGCTATTAATATAGACGTATAAAAGGTACTGTGTGACATATTTATCTCTCCCTTACAGCCGTCGTCTGAAAAGCAAATAAACAGGAGAAAGCATGTGCTTGGTCAAGTAACCGATGCCCCGTCATGACGGCTCCTTCCTTTTGGATGACTGCTTCATCGAGCAACGTCCAGCCACGCTCTTTTGCTAGCTGCAGCAATTCCCACGGCATCATCGTATTTCCCATCGCGACTTCTTCACCGTACAGACGACGGTAAGCAAGTTGACGCGGAGCGGCTGTCGGACCAAGTAGACTGATGACGACAAGTGGGGCAACCCGTTCGATTTCTTGCAGTACTTGAACGGGACGTGTCGACCATTCGAGTGAGTTGACGGCAAGAACGACGTCAAATGCATGATTAGCGAACGGCAATGCTTCGCCCGTTCCAACGATGAACGTCTGCTCGGGTGATTTCTGACGCGCGATTCGAATCATTTCGTCTGAGACATCGAGTCCGACTGTCTGAAAGTCCGGTGTCAGTAGTCGACAGGCGGCACCATCACCACAACCGAGATCAAGCAACAGACCACCGGTGATCATTTTTCGTAAGAACGGTAAAACGGTTTTGCGGCTGCCGTTCGTCCACATATCATCAGCGCGCTCCGCCCAGTCAGCGGCTTTTTGATTCCATACGTTCTCGGTTTGACTCATTTGCATCCACTCCTTTTCAACAGTCTAACAGGAAAATTTGTCCATTGACTGATTTTTTATTGCTACTGAATCATTATTCATTTATGATGAAGATGTAGAAGAAGCAAACGAAAACCGATTGGCTTCTTTTTTTGTCAGTATAATGAATGGTTGTTCATTCAATTTAAACTCAGGGGGTATATCATGGCGAGTCAAATCGGTCAGCCGACCACAATCCAGTTGACGAAACACATCCAATTCGCCGTCATCATCGGTTCAGGGGTGATGGGTGCAGGCATCGCGGCACATCTTGCGAATGCTGGCATACGGACATTGATGCTTGATATCGTACCAAAAGAACTTACGGCACAAGAAGAGAAGCAGGGCTTGACGCTGAGTGATCCGCGCGTTCGTTCCCGCATCGCGCGCGATAATCGCGAAAAACTCTTGAAACAAAACCCAGCACCACTCGCGTCTAAGAAATTGATTGATTTCATCGAGATCGGAAACTTAGAAGACGACTTAGAACGTCTGAAAGAAGCAGACTGGATCGTTGAAGTCGTCGTTGAACGACTTGACGTCAAACAGCAATTGTTCGCAACAATCGAACCGTTCATTCGGGAAGACGCGATCGTCAGCTCAAACACATCAGGCATCTCGATCGAAGCGATGCGCGAGGGACGCTCGGAATCGTTCAATCGTCGTTTCCTCGGAACGCACTTCTTTAACCCACCACGTTATCTGAAGTTACTCGAGTTGATTCCGACGTCAGACACGGATCCACGTGTCGTCGATTTCATGAAACAATTCGCAGAGGAACGACTCGGGAAAGGTGTCGTCATTGCGAAGGACACACCGAACTTCATCGGCAACCGAATCGGGACATACGGTCTCCTCGTGACGATGGATGAGATGAAAAAAGGTGGCTATTCGATCGGGGAGGTCGATTCCGTCACAGGTCCACTGCTTGGCCGCCCAGGGTCAGCAACGTTCCGGACACTCGACGTCGTCGGCATCGACACATTCGTCCATGTTGCAAACAACGTCTATGACTTGTTGCCGGAAGGCGAAGAGAAGGAGACGTTCGCGGTGCCGGCTGAGATGCGTCGCCTTGTCGAACAAGGAGCGCTTGGTGCGAAGACGGGTCAAGGATTCTATAAGAAAGTCGGAAAACAGATCCTTGAACTCGATCTCGAAACATTTGATTACGTTGAAAAGAAAGCGCTTACCGAACCGTCGATCGGACAAGCCAAAGCACTTCCGGGCGCAAAAAACAAACTGAAAGCCGTCGTCTTCGCACAAGATCGTGTCGGCGCGTTACTCTGGCCAATCCACGCGAAAACATTGCTCTACTCGGCTCAGCTGACAGGTGAGATCGCAGACGACATCAAAGCGATCGACGAAGCAATGAAATGGGGCTTCGGCTGGAAGATGGGACCGTTCGAGACATGGGACGCACTCGGTGTCGAGAAGACGGTTGCGAAGATGAAACAAGACGGTTACGAAGTACCGGCATGGGTCGATGAGATGCTCGCAGCAGGAAAAACGAGTTTCTATGATGCGTCCGGTCGTCATTATGACGTAACGACACAAGACTACGTCGGAGCAACGGTCAATCCGAAGGAGATCCGACTCCGCGATGTCCGGAAGTCAAACGGTGTTCTCCTTGAGAACAATGGGGCACGTTTGCTTGATATCGGCGATGATGTCGCAGTCCTTGAGTTCACATCGAAGAGCAATGCGATCGGTGTCGACATCATGCAGATGATCGAACAGTCGGTCGATCTCGTTGAGAAAAATCACCGTGGTCTCGTCATCGCGAACGATGGCAAGAACTTCTGTGTCGGTGCGAACCTAGCGATGATGCTGATGGAAGCGGAAGATGAGAACTGGTTCGAACTCGACTGGATCATCAACAAGTTCCAACAATCGATTCAAAAGATTCGTTACGCATCGCGTCCGATCGTCGCTGCTCCACAAGGGATGACGCTTGGTGGCGGTACAGAAATCTCGCTTCCGGCAGCTCGCCTGCAAGCTGGTCTTGAAACGTACATGGGTCTCGTCGAAGTCGGTGTCGGTCTAATTCCAGGAGGCGGCGGAAACGTCAATACGTACCGTCGACTGTTAGAAAACACACCAGACGGACTCGTTAATATCGAGAAAGCAGCACAAAAAACGTTCGAAAACGTCGCGATGGCAAAAGTCTCAAAATCAGCCTTTGAAGCACGCGAACTCGGATATGTCCGCTCCGTTGATCAGATCTCGATGAACCGAGATCACTTGACGTATGATGCGAAACAACTCGTCCTTGAACTGGACCGGACCGGCTACACGGCACCAGCGAAAGCGAAGATTCCAGTCGTCGGTCGTGCTGGGAAAGCGACGCTTGAACTCGCGACTCGCGAAATGTTCTACGGCGGCTATATCTCGGAACACGATTTGAAAATCGCTAGTAAACTCGCACACGTCATCGCCGGCGGAAACGTCGCCTTCGGTAGCCACGTCGATGAACAATATATGCTCGACATCGAACGGGAAGCATTCTTGAGCCTGATCGGTGAGATGAAGACACAACAACGGATGCAGCACATGCTCGTCAAAGGCAAGCCGCTTCGTAACTGAGGACTGGGGGGATTCGGATGAAGGAAGCAGTAATCGTCGCCGGTGCACGAACACCGGTCGGAAAAGCAAAAAAGGGCGCATTCAAATCGATGCGCTCGGATGAATTAGCAGGCATCGCCATCCAAGAAACGTTGAAACGGTCCGGTTACACGGGAGCGGTCGATGACGTCATTCTCGGATGTGCCTTACCGGAAGCAGAGCAGGGGATGAACATCGCCCGTTACGCTTCAGTCCTCGGTGGTTTATCCCATGAGGTACCGGCAATAACGATCAACCGGTATTGTTCAAGTGGACTACAATCGATCGCTGACGCGGCGATGAAGATCATGACAGGGCAAGCAACTGCGGTTGTCGCTGGTGGACTTGAATCGATGAGTCAAGT
>NZ_DJUM01000024.1:4162-5612 GCF_002440475.1 Exiguobacterium sp. UBA6282
CCGGTAACGGTGACGGAACAATTCGTCAATGATGAACTGAAAATCGAAGAGAAGACATTCGTCGTCGAGCACGATGAAGGCGTTCGTCCGGATTCGTCACCTGAAGGTCTTGCAAAACTTCGCCCAGCGTTCCGCCTCGGCGGTAGCGTCACAGCAGGGAACTCTTCGCAGACGTCAGACGGTGCCGCTGCCGTCCTCGTCATGGAACGGGAAGAAGCAGAACGCCAAGGCTTACCGATTCTCGGCAAGTTCAAGTCGTTTGCGGTCGGTGGTGTCCGTCCGGAAGTCATGGGCATCGGACCGGTCGTCGCGATTCCAAAAGCACTTGAACTCGCAGGCATCACGCTTGAAGACGTCGGATTGATCGAGTTGAACGAAGCGTTCGCATCGCAGTCACTCGGTGTCATCCGCGAGCTTGGATTAAACGAAGACATCGTCAACGTCAACGGTGGAGCGATCGCCCTCGGTCACCCACTCGGTTGTACAGGAACAAAACTCACATTGACGCTCTTGCATGAAATGAAACGTCGGAATGTCCAGTATGGTGTCGTCTCGATGTGTATCGGTGGCGGAATGGGCGCAGCAGGTGTATTCGAACTAGTTGAAGGAGGAACAGGACAATGAGCCAAACGACAAACGAATTAATCAAAGGTGGCAGTTTCGTATTAGATGAGTTAGCACCAGAACGTCTTTTCACACCAGAGGATTTCTCGGAAGAACACAAAATGGTTGGTGACATGACAGCGAAGTTCGTCGAAGATCGTGTCGTTCCTGTTCTTGACCGAATCGAAAAACACGAGTTCGAATTATCAGTCGGTCTCCTCCGTGAAGCAGGCGAGCTGGGTCTACTCGGTGCAGACGTTCCGGAAGCATACGGCGGCTATCAAATGGATAAGATTTCGTCTTCAATCATTACGGAAAAGTTCGCACGTGGCCGTTCATTCGCCCTCAGCTACGGCGCACACGTCGGAATCGGTTCGTTGCCGATCGTCTTCTTCGGTAACGAAGAGCAAAAGCATAAATACTTGCCGAAACTCGCTTCAGGGGAGTGGATTGCTTCGTATGCATTGACGGAGCCAGGCTCTGGTTCGGATGCTCTTGGTGCCAAAACGACGGCTGTCTTGAACGAAGCTGGTACGCACTACATCTTGAATGGTGAAAAACAATGGATCACGAACGCAGGTTTCGCAAGCTTGTTCGTCGTCTACGCAAAAATCGACGGTGACAAGTTCACAGCCTTCCTCGTCGAAGGATCGTATCCAGGCGTCTCGACAGGCGTCGAGGAACAGAAGATGGGAATCAAAGGATCATCGACACGGACATTGATCTTACAAGATGCAGAAGTACCAGTCGATAACGTCCTTGGTGAAATCGGACGCGGTCACGTCATCGCCTTCAACATCTTGAACGTCGGTCGTTATAAATTAGCTGTTGGTGCTGTCGGTTCATC
>NZ_DJUM01000024.1:5642-79898 GCF_002440475.1 Exiguobacterium sp. UBA6282
ACACCAATCAGCTCGTTCCCATTGATTCAAGAAAAACTCGCGACGATGGCAGCACAGACGTATGCGATGGAAAGTTCGGTCTACCGGACAGGTGGTCTGTTCCAAGACAGCCTCGATCAGTTGTCAGAAGAAGAGAGCAAGGACGGTAAGAAAATCGCCGATGCAATCGCGGAGTACGCAATCGAATGCTCAATGAATAAAGTCTTCGCTTCGGAAACATTTGATTATGTCATCGATGAAGCGGTCCAGATCCACGGTGGTTATGGCTTCATGGCAGAATATGAAGTCGAGAACATGTACCGTGATTCACGGATTAACCGGATCTTCGAAGGAACGAACGAGATCAACCGTCTCCTCGTCCCAGGAACACTACTGAAGAAAGCGATGAAAGGCGAGTTGCCGTTGCTTGCGGAAGCACAGCGTCTACAACAAGAAGTGATGAGCTTCATGCCGACAGACATCGGAACAGCACCACTTGATCGCGAACGCCACTTACTCGCGATGATGAAGAAGATCTTCTTGTTGACTGCCGGAACAGCGGTCCAAAAATACCAGGACAAACTCCAAGGTGAGCAAGAAATTTTAGCGAATACAGCCGACATCATGAGTGCGATCTATGCGCTAGAGTCAGCAATCGTCCGGACGGACAAAGCGATTGCTGACAAAGGAATCGAGAAGAGCGAACTGAAAGTCCGTTACACGGAAGTCTTCGCACAACAAGCGTTCGAAGCTGTCGAGCGTGACGCGAAAGAGACACTCTACGCGGCAGCAAGCGGCGACGAACTCCGGATGTTGCTCTCAGCGCTGAAAAAATTCAGCCGTTATCAGCCGATCAACGTCATCGGTACGAAACGCGACATCGCAAAACGCCTCATCGAGTCAAACAAATATACGGTCTAAGTCAGGTTTACCGCTTCGCCTTTGCAGGGAAAATCTCTGTAAAGGCGAAGTTTTTGGTTGGAGGAGGAAAACGAGATGCGCCAAGAATTGGTTGAACTGCAATTTGCGATTGCCTACTATCAATCCCTTGAACGTTTGTCGCCGGAAGAATGGGATCTGCCGCTTGCGCTTAACAAGTGGACCGTCCTTGAGTGCGTCAGTCATCTATATTTATGGGACCGGTTTTATTACGATCATGCCATCTCGAAATTACCGGATGAATCGCTGACACTGGTCGAGACAGATTTTGATCAGTTCAATCGACTGGCGGTCGAATATGCGCATCATATCGATCCGCTCGCCTTATTGAAGAAAGCAATCAGCGTCCGGCGTGACATCGTCAATCACCTCGATCGTCTGTCTGATGAGCAATTTGCGGCGACCTATGAGAATTTCCGACCGCAAGAATTCGTCGAGTCGTTCGTCGCCCATGACGCCCATCATCAAGATCAGATCGACGGGGCGCTCGCACGCTTGAAGCAGAAGTGATCCATCTGCTACTCTTGAAGGTGAGGTGAGGAACATGACAAAAACAGTCACGATGTACGGCTATCCGAAATGTAGTACGTGTGTCAAAGCCAAAAAAGCACTCGAACAGCACGGTGTCGAAGTGGACTACAAACATATCGTCGAGGAAACGCCATCTGCAACGACGATCCAGGAACTTCATCAAAAGAGTGGAGAGCCGTTGAAGAAATTCTTCAACACGAGCGGTCAATCATACCGTTCGCAAGGGATCAAGGACAAACTCCCTGAGTTATCGGAAGACGAGCAATACAAGTTGCTCGCAAGTGACGGCATGTTACTGAAGCGTCCGATCGTTACAGACGGAAAAGACGTCACGATCGGCTTCAAAGAAGAAATGTATCAAGGAAAATGGTATTAAGTTCAGAGTCGATTTTGGTATACTGAACACGTTAGTCCAAATTAGTCCACAGGGGGAATCGGAAATGAGTCAAGTAAAAGACAACTTACGCTATTCGGAAGAACATGAATGGGTCGAAGTATCAGGAAACAAGGCGCGCATCGGAATCACGGATTTCGCGCAACACGAACTCGGGGATATCGTCTTCGTCGAATTGCCTGAAGTCGGGGATACGATCACAGCAAACGAGCCATTCGGTTCAGTCGAGTCGGTCAAGACAGTCTCGGAACTATATGCACCGATCACTGGTAAAGTCGTTGCCATCAACGAAAACCTTTCAGATTCCCCAGAACTCGTCAACGAGTCACCATTCGAAGGCGCTTGGATGGTCGACATCGAAATCGAAGATGCATCACAAGTCGAAGCATTGATGGATGCTGCAGCATACAAATCGATGATCAACGAGTAATACTTAACGAAAAGAGAGTGAACGAGGCGCTTGCGTTTCGTCCGCTCTCTTTTTTTTGTATACTGACGACAGATACCACGAAGAAAGGAGCGACCGTCATGCAAGAAGTCACGACCGTCCCGGAAAACGGGCTATTGTATGTCTATGCACCGATGTGCAGGACATGCGCCATCGCGGAACGAATGCTCGNNTAGAAGAAGCCCGTGTCATGAGCGTACCCGCTTTATTGCGAATTGAAAAAAATCAAGTCGTAGAGCGACTTTATGCCTTCCAGTCCGTCCAAAACGTCTTCGCTTTCTGTCAAGAACGTTAAGAAAAGTCCAAACGGATTTTTCTTTTTGTTAAATTGTCGGAATATTTACAATAATCCGTTGACAACGTAGAAATATGAATGGTATATTCATAACAACTTCTAGAAATGCATTATAGGAAGTCTAGCAGAGGTGATCGTTCAATACGCTTCAAGTCTTGAACCCTTTATCCCATCCTAAGCCCGTGTATTGTTTCCCCTTAAGTCGTCCCCCAAAGACGAAGCGGTGCAATAGATAGGTGGTGGATCGAAAGGACTGATCAAGAAGTGAACGTAAGCTGGCGATCATGTCGAACAGGCGCCGTCCTCCACGCGGAAGAGCGAACAATTCCGAATGGAGCTGGGTTTTCCTTCGTAGCATTTCTAACCACATTATTCGTGTTGTCGGTTCGCCGGCAACGCCTTTTTTTGTTTTCTGGAAGTTTTTCAAGCCGGTCGCTTGCCAGGATAGAATCTCCTTGCTACAATGCGAATAAGGAAATTACTTTAATTCATATCCGATTACTCGGAATTAACTGGTGAGATGGAGGACGACAAGGCATGACAGTACGTTTTATGGATGTTTTCACAGAATGGGCATCAACGTATGACGAGACAGTAACCGGACATGATCCGGAGTATAAAGAGGTTTTTCGTCGATACGATGAGATTTTGGATACAGTAGCGGATAAAGCGCAGTCGCCGGTCATTGAATTCGGAGCAGGCACAGGGAACCTGACACAACGTCTTCTGGCACGTCACGACGCCGTACTCGCCGTCGAACCAAGTCCGGAGATGCGGGCAATCCTGACGGAAAAGATTCCGTCACTTGATGTACAAGACGGTCACTTCCTCTCGTTCGAGGCGAAGGAAGCACGCAGTTTTGTTTCGACGTATGCGTTTCATCATCTAACAGATGAGGAAAAGGGAGAAGCAATCGAACTGATGGCATCACATTTACCGGCAGACGGAAAAATCGTCTACGCGGATACGATGTTCGTCTCAGAAGAGGCACGCCTGCAAACGATCCGTGAAGCACGTGCTCAAGGGTTTGATGCGTTAGCGGAAGATCTCGAACGCGAGTTTTACCCGTTGATTCCAGTCATGGAAGAATTGTTTACATCACGAGGATTCACTGTTAAATTTATACAATACAATCACTTCGTCTGGCTCGTAGAAGCCGAGAAAATGGGGGAATAAATCATGGCACTTCAAAAAATGAACGTCGAAAGCTTTAACCTGGATCATACGAAAGTCAAAGCACCTTATATCCGCGTCGCGGGTTATAAAGAAGGTAAAGTCGACCAAGTCGTCAAATACGATATCCGTTTCACGCAACCAAACGTTGAGCAAATGCCGATGCGTGCGATGCACACACTCGAGCACTTACTTGCTGAAAACATCCGTAACTACTCGGATGATGTCATCGATGTCTCGCCGATGGGATGCCAAACAGGTTTCTATATGGCGATGATGAACTTCGACTCGGTCGAAAAAATGAGCGAACTCGTTGAGAAGACGTTGAAAGACGTCCTCGCAGCAGAAGAGATTCCAGCGCAAAACGAAGTCCAATGTGGATTTGCGAGCGCACATGACCTCAAAGGAGCGAAGCACTATGCCGAGAAAATGCTTGCCGGTCGTGATGAATGGGACATCGTCTTCGGATGATCGCGAACAACGTCCGCGACCTCGTCGGAAACACACCACTCTACGAGATCACTTCATTCGATTTGCCTGCTGGTACGCGCATTTTGGCGAAGCTCGAATGGATGAACCCTGGGGGCAGCGTCAAAGACCGCCTTGGCATTCAACTCGTTGATGCAGCAATCGAAAACGGACATGTGACACCAGGCGGTACGATCATCGAGCCGACAGCCGGGAATACCGGCATCGGCTTGGCGCTCGCNNATGATCTTCAAGTCATCTGTGTCGTTCCGGAAAAATTCAGTCAGGAAAAACAGACGTTGATGCGGGCACTCGGCGCAACCGTCGTCAACACGCCGACTGAACTCGATATGCAAGGGGCCATCGACCGGGCAAAAGAACTCGGTCAGGAAATTCCGAACAGTTACGTTCCGTTACAATTCGAAAACGAAGAGAACCCAGTCACGTATCAGCGGACACTCGGTCCTGAGCTGATTGCGGACTTGCCGCATATCGACTGGTTCGTTGCCGGTTGTGGTTCAGGTGGTACGTTCGCCGGAACAGCGGACTTCTTAAAACAACGTCTCGGTACAAAAGCAGCGATCGTCGAACCGGAAGGCTCCGTCTTAAACGGTGGTCCAGCCGGTCCGCATAAGACAGAAGGTATTGGAACAGCAAAATGGCCAAGTCTCGTGCCACGTGAGCTCGTTGATGAGATTCATACGATTTCTGACCGCGATGCGTTTGATGCGGTCCATACACTTGCTGCTCGCGAAGGATTACTCGTCGGTAGTTCAGCAGGTGCAGCGCTCGTTGCTGCGCTTGATATCGCGAAGCGTCACCCCGGCAGTACGATCGTCACCGTCTTCGCAGACAGTGCCGAACGCTATTTAAGCCAACAAATCTTTGAAAAGGTGGACGAAACTCATGCGTAAGAAGACAGCATTGATTCATGGAGGAACAGGTGTCGACCGGGCAACAGGAGCCGTCACACCTCCGATCTATCAAACAAGCACATACAAGCAAGATAAAATCGGTCAACTCAAAGACGGATACGAATACTCACGGACAGCGAATCCAACACGGACGAGCATCGAACGATTGATTGCGGATCTTGAAGGTGGCGCACGTGGTTTTGCCTTCGGTTCTGGGATGGCAGCGATTCATGCCGTCTTCCACTTGCTTGAGTCTGGCGACCACATCGTCATGACAGATGATGTCTACGGTGGTACGTTCCGCTTGATGCAACGCGTCTTACCGAAGTTCAACATTCAAGTGACATTCGTCGATACGACGGACCTTGCAGCAACGGAAGCAGCGATCCAAGACAACACGAAGATCGTCTACGTCGAAACACCGACGAACCCGTTGTTGAAAGTAACGGACATCGCAGCGATCGCAACGATCGCCAAACGTCACGATCTTAAACTCGTCGTCGACAACACGTTCGCGACACCATATCATCAACAACCACTCGCGCTCGGTGCAGACATCGTCTTGCACAGTGCGACGAAATACATCGGCGGACACTCGGACGTCGTCGCTGGACTTGTCGTCGTCAAAGATGATGCGCTCGGCGAAGAGATGCACTTCATCCAAAACTCGACAGGCGGCGTGCTTGGACCGCAAGACAGCTTCTTGCTCGTCCGTGGTCTTCGTACACTCGGTATCCGGATGGATGCGATCGAAGAGACAGCCCATGATCTCGTTGCGTTCTTGCAAGCGCAAGACATCGTCTCGAACATCTTCTACCCAGGACTTGCATCGCATCCTGGTCACGACATCCAAGCGAAACAAGCGACTGGATTTGGTGGGATGATCAGCTTTGATGTCGGTTCAGCAGCGAACGCAGAAAAACTCGTCGAGGCGACACATTTCTTCACACTTGCTGAGAGTCTTGGTGCCGTCGAGAGCCTGATTTCCGTTCCGGCACGGATGACGCACGCGTCGATCCCAGCAGAACGTCGGGCAGAACTCGGCATCACGGACGGTCTCGTTCGGATTTCAGTTGGACTTGAGGATGCGGAAGATTTGAAAGAAGACTTAACACGTGCTTTCACGTTCCTCGAAAAAGTTTCTGAAAAAACTGTTTGACAACAAAAATAACCCCTGCTAATATTCAGAATATATTCTACAAACTTAATACCGAAACTCTTATCGAGAGTGGTGGAGGGACTGGCCCGATGAAACCCGGCAACCGCGGATCTAATCCGAAGTGGTGCTAATTCCAGCAGACAAAAGTCTGGGAGATGAGAGCAAATGGTTTTGTGTACTGAAAAGTGCGCGCGTTTGCTCTAAAACGCGCGCACTTTTTTTATTTTAGGAGGGACAGTTGTGATTCGTTTACAAGACGTAGGAAAGATTTATCGCTCAAAGCGCGGAGCGGTCGAAGCCGTCGCGAATGTCGATCTGACAATCGAGCGCGGTGAAATTTTTGGAATAATCGGTTATTCCGGAGCAGGGAAATCGACCTTGATCCGATTGTTGAATATGCTCGAAGCACCAACGAGTGGTTCGATTCAAATCGATGGTGTCGAAATGACATCACTGAAACCAAAAGAATTACGAGGCGTCCGCAAGAATGTCTCGATGGTCTTCCAGCACTTCAACTTACTCTGGTCACGGACTGTTGAAGAAAACATCATGTTCCCACTCGAACTCGGTGGCTTCCCGAAGGCTCGCCGTAAGGAACGAGTTGCGGAACTGATTCAACTCGTTGGTTTGGATGGACGTGAAAAAGCCTATCCGTCGCAATTATCGGGTGGTCAAAAGCAACGTGTCGGTATCGCTCGGGCACTCGCATCGAACCCGGACGTTCTCTTATGTGACGAGGCAACAAGTGCACTCGATCCGAAGACGACGGACTCGATTCTTGAGTTACTCGTCGACATCAATGAAAAATTAAAACTGACGATCGTCTTGATCACACACGAGATGCACGTCATTCAAAAAATCTGTCACCGGGTCGCCGTCATGGAGGCCGGTAAAATCGTCGAACAAGGACCGGTCGCAGAAGTCTTCCGTCATCCGAAGCAAGCGATGACGAAGGAATTCGTCAAACAATTGACGTCGCCATCGGAAAACGAGTTGACGTTCGCGAAACTCCGCGAACGCTACCCAACCGGAAAAATCGTTCAGTTGACGTTCGTCGGATCGACGGCGGAAAGTCCGATCCTCGCGGAAGTCATGAAGGATTCACCCGTCCTGTTCAATATCATCGGGGGAAACGTCGGTCAATCACAGGAAGGGGCGCTCGGTACACTGTTCATTCAGTTAATCGGGGAAACAGAAGCAACACAAGCGGTCATCACGAAGCTTCAAGCCAGTGATGTTGAAGTGGAGGTGGATCACCGATGATTTCATTCTTTGACAACCTAGACTGGGACATGGTGTGGGAAGCGACAGGCAGTACGATCTATATGACGGCAGTCGCTGGTCTTTCGACATTCATTCTCGGTTTGATCATTGGTTTATTATTGTTTGCGACAAATGAAGAATTGTTGTTCAAAAATCGGGCGTTTTATTCGATCTTGAGCTTGATCGTTAACGTCTTCCGTTCGATTCCGTTCATCATCTTACTGATCTTATTGATTCCATTTACGAAAGCAGTCGTCGGTTCGTTCCTCGGACCAACAGCAGCATTACCGGCACTGATTTTAGGAGCCGCACCGTTCTACGGTCGGATGGTTGAACTCGCACTTCGCGAAGTCGATAAAGGTGTCATCGAGGCAGCTGAATCGATGGGCGCGACGAAGTTCCAAATCATCTACAAAGTCTTAATCCCAGAAGCATTGCCTGCTATCGTTTCTGGTATCACGGTTACACTCGTTGCACTTGTCGGTTACACGGCAATGGCCGGAGTAGTCGGCGGAGGTGGACTCGGGGACATGGCCTTCATCGAAGGATTCCAGCGTTCTCAAAACGATGTCATCGTCATTGCGACACTCTTAATCTTAGCGATCGTCTTCGTCATCCAAATCATTGGGGACTTACTGATCCGAGCAATCGATAAACGTTAATTCAAATTTTATTCATATTGGAGGAATCATTCATGAAAGTTTGGAAAAAATTCGTAGGTACTGCCGCTGTATCCGTCTTAGCAATCAGTCTTGCTGCTTGTGGCGAAAAATCATCAGGAAGCGACGACAAGACACTCGTCATCGGTGCTTCGAACGTACCGCACGCTCAGATCCTCGAACACGTCAAAAAGGAATATGAAGCAAAAGGCTACAAGCTTGAAATCAAGAAGTTCCAAGATTACGTGCTTCCGAACAAAGCGCTCGCTGAAAAAGAACTCGACGCGAACTACTTCCAGCACGTACCGTATCTCGAGCAACAAGAGAAAGAAAACAAATCGTATAAGTTTGCGAACGCAGGTGGCGTCCACGTTGAGCCACTCGGTATCTACTCGAAGAAATACAAGTCACTTGATAAGTTACCAAACGGTGCAACGATCTTAACGAGCTCAAACGTCGCGGAACGCGGTCGTGTCTTGACGTTCCTTCAAAACGAAGGATTAATCAAACTCAAAGACGGTAAAACGACAGACGCGCAACTCGGTGACATCGCGGAGAACCCGAAGAAACTCAAGTTCAAGACGAACATCGAAGCATCGCTTCTTCCGCAAGCTTACAAGAACAATGAAGGCGACGCCGTCCTCATCAACACGAACTATGCGATCGATAACGGTTTGAACCCGTTGAAAGACGCGATCGCGTCAGAAGATGAGTCTTCACCATACGTCAACATCATCGTCACACGTGACGGCGATGAGAAAGACAAACGTGTCACAGCACTTCTTGACGTGCTGCACGAGAAGAAAAACCAAGATTGGATTCTCGACAAGTACAAAGGTGCGGTCGTTCCAGTCAGCAAATAAGTTCACCGAAGCCGGCATCCTTCCTATATAATGGAAGGATGCTTTTCATTTGTCTGAAACAGGGGTTAGGGGGAATCATATGCAACGCATACGTCAACTGCATCCGTTGACAATCGGGGTCTTGTTCGGGACGTTTTTCTCACGTCTCGGAACGTTCATTACGATGCCATTTTTCGCTATCTACATGACGACCGTTCTGAAGTTTGATCCGGTCGATGTCGGCTGGGTTCTCAGTATTTCGGCGATCGCCAGTCTCGTTATGAGTTTCATCGGCGGTACATTGTCGGACCGGTATGGTCGCCGGGCGATGATGCTCGCCGGAACGATCGGGTTCGCGATCGTCTTCATCGCACTCGCGCAAGTCGAGACGTTCTGGGCATTCTTCATCCTCAGTGCCTTGAACGGAGTCTGTCGTTCGATTTTTGAGCCATCCGCTCGTGCCTTGATCAGTGATACGACGGACGAAGCGAACCGATTGTTCGTCTTCAATATCCGTTACGCGATGATCAACATCGCAGCTGCGATCGGACCAGGAATTGCCTTACTGCTGAGTGCGGGGAATACGTCCGCAACGTTTTACATCACGGCGTTCGTCTATATGGCATACGGGGTGATGATTGGATTCTTATTTAAACGTCATCCAATCACTGAGACACATGGTGGCAAGAAGGTCTCGTTCGGAGCGACGGTTCGTCTGTTGCGGACGGATATCGCCTTTACGCTGGCACTCGCCGGCATCATCTTCGGGGTCTTCGGCTACAGCCAGTTCAATTCGACCTTGCCGCAATTCTTGACGGAGACGTCACTCCTTGAAGGCGGGAAGACACTCTATGCGATCTTAATCACGATCAATGCGATCACCGTCTTGATCGTGCAGTATCCGATCATGAAGTTTGGCGTCAAGACGTCACCGCTCGTTTCGATCACGACCGGGATTGCGACTGTTGCGATCGGACTGTTCGTCATGGGGAATGCAAACGCGATCTGGTGGATGATCGTCGCGATGTTCATCTTCACGTGCGGGGAAGTGATGATGTTCACGATGACCGACATCTTGACTGATCGCTTTGCGAAGCCGGAATTAAGGGGCAGTTATTTCGGGGCAATGGGCTTGACGTCGATCGGACAATCAATCGGTCCAATTGCCGGCGGACATTTATTAAGTTTATATGGAGCGGACCGTCCGTTACCGATTTTCGGGATTTTAGCGGGCTTGACATTATTCGGAATACCACTGCTCCTACTGTCACAACGGATTCATCGGACTTCGACGATCGAGGAACTGGAGGAACCGGTGAAACTTTCGAATGATTCTCAACAAAACGCATGATTTTGAGAAAAAACAACGAGCGATGACGCTTGAATAATACGCCATGTTTCTTTAAGATTAGAATGATACTAAATTAGTAACGCTCGTGTTCTGAATCGTCAGTCACGAAATGAATAGATGGAGGGATTCTAACATGAAGGCTTCACACTTGAAGATTGAAGATCTACACGTCGCGATCGACGGCAAGGAAATCTTGAAAGGCGTCAACTTGGAAATCAAAGGCGGGGAAATCCACGCGGTCATGGGACCAAACGGGACAGGTAAATCAACACTCGCATCAGCATTGATGGGTCACCCATCGTACGAAGTGACATCTGGTTCAGTCACACTCGACGGCGAAGACGTCCTCGACATGGAAGTCGATGAACGCGCACAAGCAGGTATGTTCCTCGCAATGCAGTACCCAAGCGAAATCAGTGGTGTTACGAACTCAGACTTCCTTCGTTCAGCAATCAACTCGCGTCGTGAAGAAGGCGATGAAATCTCACTCATGAAATTCATCCGTGAACTTGATTCACAAATGGGTCTTCTCGAGATGCCTTCAGAAATGGCACACCGTTACCTCAACGAAGGTTTCTCTGGTGGAGAAAAGAAACGTAACGAAATTCTTCAGATGATGATGCTTAAACCAGCAATCGCGATTCTCGATGAAATCGATTCAGGTCTTGATATCGATGCACTTAAAGTCGTTGCAAAAGGTGTCAACGAAATGCGTTCACCTGAATTCGGCTGCTTGATCATCACGCACTATCAACGTCTCTTGAACTATATCGAGCCAGACTTCATCCACATCATGATGGGCGGAAAAATCGTCATGTCTGGCGGTAAAGAACTCGCACACCGTCTCGAAGCAGAAGGTTATGACTGGGTTAAAAAAGAACTCGGCATCGAAGACGTCGAAATCGAAACAAAAGCGTAAGACGAGGGAGGAAGCATGATGACTGTAGAACTGAATCTTGCAGTAAATCGCGAGGCAGTGGCAGAACGTGCGACTCGCTTAGGGGAACCATCTTGGATGGTCGCAAAGCGTCAAGACGCGCTTGATCTTGCCCCAACGCTCGCATTGCCAAAAGTAGAAAAAATCAAGATCGAAGGCTGGAACTTCACAGAAGGTACGACGGAACTTGAAACCGTCACTGGTCTTTCTTCAGATATCGAAGCATTGATCGGCGAAAACCGTGATCACATGCTCGTCACGCGTAACGGACAACTCGTCCACGCGCAAAACAGTGAAGCGGCGAACGGCGTCATCTTCACGACGCTCGAAGACGCATTAAAACAACACCCGGAACTCGTCGAGAAGTACTTCATGACTGAAGGTGTTCAAGTCAACGAAGATCGTCTTGCGGCATTAAACGCAGCACTTCGTAACGGCGGTACGTTCCTTTATGTACCAAAAGGCGTCAAGCTGTCTGTACCGATGCAAGCAATCTACACGCTTGAGCAATCAGGCGCTGCCCTTTACCATCACGCAATCATCGTTGCAGATGCTGACAGCGAATTGACGTATATCGAAAACTTCGTCTCTTACGGTGACGAAGCGCATAACGTCAACGTCGTCACAGAAGTATTCGTCGAAGACAACGCAAAAGTTCTCTTTGGTGGTGTAGATACACTATCTAAGGGTGCCATCACGTATATGAACCGTCGCGGTGTCGTCAAACAAGGCGCGAAGCTCGAATGGGCACTCGGTCACATGAATGACGGTCACACGGTCACAGAAACAAAAACACACCTCGTCGGAAACGATTCGTTCTCAGATACGAAAGCCGTTACGGTCGGTCGTGGAGAGCAAAAACAAAACTTCAACGTCCGTACGGACCATTTCGGTAAAGGATCAGAAGGTTTCATCTTGATCCACGGTGTCCAAAAAGACGCAGCAACATCAATCTTCAACGGAACGTCGATGATCCATCACGGCGCTTCGAAATCAAACGGCGTTCAAACGGAACGTGTCCTCATGTTGTCGGAAAAGGCACGTGGTGATGCAAACCCAATCCTCTTAATCGATGAGGATGACGTCATGGCAGGACACGCGGCATCTGTCGGTCGTGTCGATGAATTACAACTCTACTACTTGATGAGCCGTGGTCTTTCACGGAAGGAAGCAGAACGCCTCGTCGTTCACGGTTTCCTCCAGCCAGTCGTCTCGGAACTTGCGATTGACTCGGTGAAAGAACGTCTCGTTCAAGTCATCGAAGGGAAAGTAAACTAATATGGGAATCGATGCATCCATCCGCAATCAGTTTCCGATCCTCGACCAACAGGTCAACGACCGGAAACTCGTCTATCTCGATAGTGCGGCCTCGTCGCAGAAGCCGCTCGTCGTCATCAATGCGATTGACGACTACTATAAGACGATTCATTCGAATGTGCACCGTGGCGTCCATACGCTCGGAACACGAGCGACGGATGCGTACGAAGGTGCGCGTGAGAACGTTCGTCGTTTCATCCAGGCGCAACACCATGAAGAAATTATCTTTACCCGCGGCACGACGACGGCGATCAACATCGTCGCGTCAAGCTACGGGATGGAGCATGTCGAAGAAGGCGACGAGATCGTCGTCACGTACCTCGAACACCATGCGAATCTCATTCCGTGGCAACAAGTCGCTAAACGCAAAAAAGCGAAGTTGAAATACGTTGATTTGACAGCAGATGGTCGCGTAACGGTCGAAGCGGTCGAAGCACAACTGTCCGACCGGACGAAAATCGTCGCGATGGCACACGTCTCGAACGTTCTCGGTACAATCAATCCGATCAAAGAAGTCGCTCGTCTTGCGCACGCTCGTGGTGCCGTCATGGTCGTCGATGCTGCGCAAAGTGCACCACACCAACGGATTAATGTCACGGATCTCGACTGTGACTTCCTCGCTTTCTCCGCACACAAGATGTGTGGTCCGACAGGCGTTGGTGTTCTTTACGGGAAAAAGGCATTACTCAATGCGATGGAACCGGTCGAATTCGGTGGTGAGATGATTGATTACGTCGGTCTTGAAGAGTCGACGTTCAAACCGTCTCCATATCGTTTCGAAGCGGGTACACCGATCATTGCAGGTGCCGTTGGTTTATCGGCAGCGATTGATTTCTTAGAAGAGATTGGTCTAGAGAACGTCGAAGCACACGAACGTGAACTCGCGCAGTATGCGATGGCACAAATGCGTGACATCGACGGACTCACGATTTACGGTCCGGAAGAACGCGTTGGACTCGTCACGTTCAATCTCGGTGATGTCCATGCACATGACGTCGCAACCGTCCTTGATATGCAGGGAATCGCGGTTCGCGCCGGTCACCACTGTGCACAGCCCTTGATGCGTTGGCTCGGAGCGAGCTCGACGGCTCGCGCTAGCTTCTATCTCTACAACACGAAAGAAGAGGTTGACGCACTCGTGACAGGACTTCGCCAAACGAAGGAGTATTTCAGTCATGGATTTTAACAATCTCGATCACTTGTATCGTCAAGTGATCATGGATCATTATAAAACTCCCCGAAATCGCGGTGCGATCGAGGGGGGCGTCACGATCGACATGAACAATCCGACGTGCGGCGATACGATTCGTCTCCAGCTCGCGATTGAAGACGATGTCGTCCGTGATGCGAAATTTGACGGGGAGGGCTGCTCGATCAGCATGGCGTCTGCTTCAATGATGACGCAACTCGTCAAAGGTAAGACTATCGAAGAAGCCTTACGACTCGCGGATATCTTTTCGGACATGGTCCAAGGAAAAGACTATGATGACGAATCGTTCGACCTCGGGGACGTTGAGGCACTCTCGGGTGTCACGAAATTCCCGGCACGCATCAAATGTGCGACACTTGCCTGGAAGGCGCTCGAACGCGGCGTAGAAGAAGGGAAGTAAACTTCGGTCACAAGCAAGTAAGAGGAGGAAATGAACATGGCAAAGAACATGCCGGAAATTGGCGATTATAAATATGGTTTCCACGATCGCGATATCTCGATCTTCCGTTCTGGACGTGGCTTGACGACTGAAGTCGTCGAAACGATCTCGAAAATGAAGGAAGAACCACAATGGATGCTTGATTTCCGTTTGAAATCACTCAAGATCTTCAACGAACAAGCAATGCCAGCGTGGGGCGGCGATCTCTCAGAATTGAACTTCGACGACATCACGTACTACGTCAAGCCGTCTGAACGTGCAGAGAAATCGTGGGATGAAGTACCAGAAGAAATCAAACGTACGTTTGATAAGCTCGGTATCCCTGAAGCAGAGCAAAAATACTTGGCAGGTGTCTCGGCTCAGTACGAGTCAGAGGTTGTCTACCACAACATGAAAGAAGACCTCGAAGAAATCGGTGTCGTCTTCAAAGATACAGATACAGCCCTAAAAGAAAATGAAGATATCTTCCGTGAGTACTTCGGAAAATTGATCCCGCCAACAGACAACAAGTTCGCAGCACTGAACACAGCGGTCTGGTCAGGTGGATCGTTCATCTACGTACCAAAAGGCGTTAAAGTCGACACGCCGCTTCAAGCCTACTTCCGGATCAACTCGGAAAACATGGGTCAATTCGAGCGGACGTTGATCATCGTTGATGACGAAGCATCGGTTCACTACGTCGAAGGATGTACAGCACCGGTCTACACGACGAACTCGCTTCACTCAGCGGTCGTTGAGATCTTCATCAACAAAAACGCTTACTGCCGTTATACAACGATCCAAAACTGGGCGAACAACGTCTACAACCTCGTTACGAAGCGTGCGATCTGTGAAGCTGGCGCAACGATGGAATGGGTCGATGGTAACATCGGTTCGAAACTGACGATGAAATACCCAGCCGTCATCCTTAAAGGTGAAGGTTCACGTGGTATGACATTGTCGATCGCAATCGCTGGTAAAGGCCAACACCAAGATGCGGGTGCGAAGATGATTCACTTAGCACCGAACACGTCGTCGACGATCGTCTCGAAGTCGATCTCAAAACACGGTGGTAAAGTCACGTACCGCGGTATCGTTCACTTCGGACGTAAAGCGACAGGTGCACGTTCGAACATCGAATGTGATACGCTCATCATGGATAACCAATCGACGTCGGATACGATTCCGTACAACGAAATCCTCAACGATAACATTTCGCTCGAGCACGAAGCGAAAGTCTCGAAGGTCTCGGAAGAGCAATTGTTCTACCTCATGAGCCGCGGGATTTCACAAGAGGAAGCAACGGAAATGATCGTCATGGGCTTCATCGAGCCGTTCACAAAAGAACTTCCAATGGAATATGCGGTCGAAATGAACCGTCTCATCAAGTTCGAGATGGAAGGTTCAATCGGATAATTCGTCTTACTCTCTCATCTGCGGATGAGGGAGTTTTTTTCATGGTTGGAGGAAAACGGGTATAGGAGGGAAAAAGGAGGGGTTACTATGCGTGACATCGTTTATTCCTTTCAAGTCTCGCTTGACGGTTATATCGAGGATGCGTCAGGCAGCATCGATTTCGCTTCACCGGATGCGGAACTGCATCAATACTTCAACGATTATGAGAGAGCGTTCGATACCCATGTCTATGGACGTCGTTTGTATGAAATGATGCAGTACTGGGAGACAGCGGATCAAGAAGACGAGCCGATTGTCGTTGAGTATGCGAAAACGTGGCAGGCGCTTGAGAAGATCGTCTTCTCGCGAACGCTCGACGCTGTCGAAGGAAAGGCACGTCTAGCGACCACGTCGCTTGCCGAGGAACTTCAAGCACTAAAAGCCCTACCTGGGAAGCAGATTGCGATCGGGGGGGCGACACTTGCTGCTGAAGCGATTGAGCTTGGACTCGTCGATCGCTATCATGTTGTGATCTATCCTGTTCTACTCGGAGATGGGAAACGAATGTTTCCAGTGTTTGATCAATTACAAGCGCTACGATTAGTCGGGACACACGTCTTTAAATCGGGATGTATCGTGTTATCTTACGAAAAAATCTAGTCTTTATAAAAAGAGTCTCTTATTTCAAAAGAGATTCTTTTTTTGTGACATTCAATAAAATTTGGATATTTTCATTTAATATGGGCGAAAATAGATTATAATAACTTTTGTAAAAAATCTATAAAACTGATTAAGGTGTGAAAAAATGAAATTTTATCAGGAAATTCCAGTCATTCGATCGATTGCGGCAATTTTGGTCGTCGCTGTCCATGTCATCGCTGGTCTCTATTATTCTCAAGGAGAATTTACAAACGAGGCAATCGGTTATATCAACCAGTTTGCTCGAATCGGTACGCCGATTTTTGCCATCATCAGTGCTTTTCTATTGATGTCGATGGTCCAGCGCAAAGGATTTAATCTTGGAACATTCGTTAAATCGCGTTTTTCTAAAATTTTCATCCCTTATCTGATTTGGAGTACCGTCTATCTCGTGTATCGTTTTCATGTAGAAGATAGTTTGAAGCCGGGTGTGCCGTTATCGGAGTACTTCCTTTATGGAACGGCGAACTTCCATTTGTACTTCATTTTGACTGTGCTTCAGTTTTATGTCGTCTTTCCATTTCTCGTAAGATTCAAGAAAGGAACCATGCTACTTGTTGCAACAGTGGTTGCGATGGGCGTCAACTATTTCTGGCTGACGTCAGGAAGCTTAACGACGAATAACGACTTCCTCAATCAAGTCGTCAACAGTCGCTCTTTCTTACTTAACTGGATCGCGTATTTCATGATGGGAATTACATACGCTGTTTATTATGAAGAAATACAACAGATTCTAAAACGTCACCGGACGATCTTGTTGCTCATCAGTGGATTGATTTTAGTTGATATTTGGGTCAGTATTGATTTGAACCGAATTTATAATTCTACGAATCTTGCGAACCTCGTGTATATCCCGTTCGTTCTTGTCGTTTTGAATTATGCTTTTCAATATGTGCAGAGAGATGCGACAGCAATGCGACTCTTTCAAACGATTGGAACACATTCGATGGGCATCTATCTGATTCATCCGCTCGTCATCCGCGGAATCGGTCGAACAGATCTCTTTGCTTACTTCGACTCTGCGAGTATGTTCGTTTGTGCGATGATCGTCACGCTTGCAGCTTCGATTTCTGTATCGTATGTCATCAGTCTATTGCCCTACGGTAACTATATCGTTCCGGTACCGAAACGAAGAGCGCCTGCTCCAAAAATCGTTGAGGCACAGACTTCTGCTTCATAATGAAAATCGTTAACTAGACATCCTTTTCCTTCCTGCATGAGTAGGGAGGAGAGGGATGTCTTTTTTCTGAAAAAAGAGTGTTTGCTTAGGAAGCATTGAAGAAGAAATCCTGGATTCTGCTATGCTATGATGAATAGGTAGAATAGAACACGCGAGGGGGAAGAGAGCATGATATATATCGGTGTCACGGGCTGGGGAGATCATGATAGTCTCTACTTGACCCCGCAAGATCGAAAAGAAAAACTAGCTGCCTATGCTGGGCACTTTCCAGCAGTTGAGGTCGACTCGACGTTCTATGCGATTCAACCAGAACGAAACTATGAGAAATGGGTATCTGAGACACCGGACGGTTTCCGCTTCATCATTAAGGTCCACCGCGCGATGAGTGGGCACGACCGGGAAAATAAAGATCCGCTCGGACCAATTTTTGAACAATATATCACGTCGATTGAACCGATGCGTAAGAGTGGAAAAATTGCGGCAATCCTTGTCCAACTTCCACCATGGTTCGATGTCAGTAAATTGCACTTGGAATACTTGCAAACGATCCGAAAATCGCTTGCTGGACTGCCAGTCGCGATCGAATTCCGAAATCCATCGTGGTACTCGGAAGCCTATCGTGAGCGGACGCTCCGTTTTTTGAAGGAACATCAGTTCATCCATACGATTTGTGATGAACCGCAGACGGAAGACGGTTCCGTACCATTCGTACCTGTCGTGACGCAGGAGACGGCATTCATTCGATTACATGGACGAAACAAGGCCGGTTGGTTAAAGAAACCGGGTCAAAGTAGTGACGATTGGCGAAAAGTCCGCTGTCTCTATCGTTACTCAGAAGATGAGCTACAGGAACTTGCAAGTCACGTCCGCGACGTTGCAGAGGAAGCAAAGGATGTCTATGTCTTTTTCAATAACAACTCAGCAGGAGATGCTGCCCCGAATGCGAAACGATTAATCGAAATTCTTGATCTCGACTATGAACTCGCGCCGCGACAAATCTCTTTGTTTTAAATCATCAAGGGGGGCTTCTGCATGAAGTTACACATCATTCACTATAATGATTTGCACTCACACTTCGACATGTGGCCTCGCTACATGTCATTCGTCAAGGAACACCGGACGTATGATTCGCTTGTTTTTGATTTAGGCGATCATGCTGACCGTGTCGATCCAGCGACGGAAGCGACAAAAGGAAAAATTAATACGCATTTATTGAACGCGTTGATGCCGACTGCTGTGACGATCGGAAACAATGAAGGGATTACGTTTCCGCACGACTGGTTAGCAGACCTCTATACGGAAGCAGACTTTCCAGTCCTTGTCTCGAATTTAGAAGCACCATTCGCTAAGCAAGGTGTCATTCATGAGTTACCGACGGGAAAAGTCGGTGTTTTTGGTCTGACGGCACCTTATATTGAACTATACGGATTACTCGGTTGGACGATCGAAGAACCATTTGACGTCGCGGCGCGCGAGATCGAACGTTTGCGCCAGGAAGTCGACGTCCTGATTTGTTTAAGTCACCTCGGATTTTATCAGGATGAAGAACTTGCGATGCGCTTTCCAGAACTTGATTTAATCATCGGTGCGCATACACATCATGTCCTCGATGATGGTGTCGTCAAGAACGGTGTCTTAATCACGCAAGCCGGAAAACACGGTCAGTATGCGGGTGAGATTTATATGAATACGGATACGGGTGAGAAAGAAGCAGTACTTCATTCCCTACACGATTACGTTGAGGATGAGGCAACAGCGAAATTACTCGATCGAGAACAATATCTGGCGGAACAACAGATGAAGGAACCGATTGGCGAGACAGCGGGTCTAGCCAATGATTGGTTCAGTGAGTCGCCGTTTTCACAGTTGCTCGTCGAGACGATGCGCGACTGGTGTGAGGCA
The DNA here is from genome assembly GCF_002440475.1 of Exiguobacterium sp. UBA6282. Classification (NCBI taxonomy): domain Bacteria; kingdom Bacillati; phylum Bacillota; class Bacilli; order Caryophanales; genus Exiguobacterium; species Exiguobacterium sp. UBA6282. Next base: position 25,116 of record NZ_DJUM01000024.1, read on the forward strand.
GATATCGCTTGTGTACCAGCCGGTATTCTGCTCGGGTCGCTTCCACCAGGTCCCGTCTCTGCCTTTGATTTACATCGACTCTGTCCACATCCGATCAATCCTTGTAAAGTCACGATGACAGGAATGGAATTACAAACATTCCTCGATGAAGTCAACAAAGAACAGTTCGAGCACTTAAAGGTTCGTGGTCTTGGATTCCGAGGAAAGTTGATGGGACGGATGCATTATGCTGGTTTGGCGGATCATCAACCGCTTGAGCTAACACGCGATTATTCTGTCGTCTTGCCGGATATGTTTACGTTCGGTCCATTATTCCCGGCCATCAAAGAGATGCCAAAAGAATATTTCATGCCTGAATTGTTGCGTGATTTGTTGTTTGAACGCTTATCGGAGAAGTCGGAATATAATGAATTGCATGTTCGCAAACCCTGATTGTTTGTTATACTAAAGCAGACTTAATTGACTTTTTGGGGATGAAGGGGGAAGCGAAACCATGGGACGCGGAGAAATCCAACGTAAACCGGAATGGTTGAAAATCAAGCTGAATACGAATGAGACCTACACAGAATTAAAGAGTATGATGCGCGAGAAAAAGCTACATACTGTCTGTGAGGAAGCAAAGTGTCCGAATATCCACGAGTGTTGGGCGGTACGCCGGACGGCGACGTTCATGATCCTCGGAAGTATCTGTACACGTGCGTGCCGTTTTTGCGCCGTGACGACAGGACGTCCGAACGAACTCGATCTCGAAGAACCAAAACGTGTCGCGGAATCGGTCCGTTTGATGAACCTGAAGCACGCGGTCATCACAGCGGTCGCACGCGATGATCTGAATGATTTCGGAGCAGGCGTTTACGCTGAGACGGTTCGTGAAGTTCGTCGGATGAACCCGGAGACATCAATCGAAGTCTTACCTTCAGACATGGGTGGGAATTTCGAAGCTCTGAAAACATTGATTGACGCACAACCAGACATTATGAACCATAACATCGAGACGGTTCGCCGTCTGACACCAACTGTTCGTGCAAAAGCCACATACGACCGGACGCTTGAATTCCTTCGTCGTTCGAAGGAGCTCGCACCTGAAATTCCAACGAAGTCGAGCTTGATGCTTGGTCTTGGTGAGACATGGGAAGAGATTCTCGAAACGATGGATGATCTTCGCGCAAACAACGTCGACATCATGACGATCGGTCAGTATCTCCAACCGACGAAAAAGCACCTCGACGTCATCAAGTACTATACACCGCAAGAATTCGCTGAACTGAAACAGATTGCGCTTGGTAAAGGCTTCTCACACTGTGAAGCTGGTCCACTCGTTCGTTCATCGTATCATGCAGATGAGCAAGTCAACGCAGCGAAAAAGAATAAAACAGCACTTCCGATCGACTAACGATCAACGACCGTTCGAGCAGCTGACTCGGACGGTTTTTCGTCTGTCAGGAGAAATGGAATATGCTATGATAAGAACAGCAGGAGGTGGGAATAATGATACAAGTCAATCGGGAACGTTATGAAGTCGTCGAAGAGAAACGGGAAGGCTTTAATGAAGAAGCCTTCATCGGTCGTTTCAGCGATGTCCTTGAAAAATATGATTATATCGTGGGCGACTGGGGGCACGGTCAATTACGACTACGTGGCTTCTATGAGGATCAACACGAGAAAGCGACATTCGATACAAAGATTTCGCATGTGGCTGATTATCTCTACGAATACTGTAACTTCGGATGTGCCTATTTCATCGTCAAGAAGGTCGGATTGGTAGAAGGAGAAGAAGCACCACCTCGCTTCGACGGTTCTTCATCCAATACGTTGAAGTTGAAACGGAAGTTCGCACCTGCACCAGACAAGACGGAAGGCGAGTAATCAAACTGTCATACAGAAAAGCGTTTTTATTGGAAGGAATTCGGCTATTACTATAAGTATCACGTACCTATAGGAGGAATCATCCATGCGAATCGTTGGAATTTACTCATCCGTACCAGAAGTCGTCAGTGCCGTGCACGATCTCCGTGTTGCGGGTGTCGTCTCGACTGATTTAAAAGTCTTAGCACACGACAAATACGATCTCGAACAAATAGAGGAATTGGCGGATCTAAACAACCAACAGACATCCACGCGTCTATCGCAGGAAGATCATCGTAATCTATGGCAGGAAATCAAGAGTATCTTCAAAAAAGATGAATCGGTCTCTCATGGAGATGCCATCCACGGAAGTGGCTTGACGAAGGAAGACGTCGATCGTGCGAATCATGCAGTCGAAAGCGGTCAATTCGTGTTACTTGTCGGTGATGAAGCGGATCAGCATTCAGAGCGCCGTGCTCATGACGAGTCAGATAATACGAATGTCTTTAGCGGACCGAACACATTAAATGAACGAAACGATCGTCTCTTATAAGACAAAAAAGCCTTCGTCCGCGACGAAGGCTTTTTTCATAGACCGATATAAGCGCGAAGATACATTTCGAGTTCCGTTGCCGCATCGTCTTCGACGTCAAACGCCGTTGCGATGTAGCCGGGTTCATCGAAATCATCCGCGCCGATGATTGCATACCGATTCGATAAGAGATTCAAGACGAGAATCTTACCATAAAAATGTTCCGAATGCGTAATGGCGAGATCAAAGCGACTTGCTTCGCCAATCCAACTGACGAAGCGTGTCTTCGTTTGTTCGACATCATCGTATAAAAAATCACGTTCTTCCATCATTCAGCTTCCCTCATTTCCCTAACGTCTGTTTCAGATTAAAGGGTTTGGGGGACTTTTTGCAAGTATGGTTTACGCGATAAGCTATGCTCGGCGATCACTTTTCGGATTGTCCGTGTTTTCGAACGCATGACAAGAGATGTCGTTTCAACGATATCATCCGTCAAGAACTTCACGCCATCGAGCATTTCGCCTGTCGTGACGCCTGTTGCTGCGAAGATGCAGTCGTCGCTTTTGATCAGGTCGTCGAGCGTTAAGAGTTGAAGTGGATCCGCTAGACCCATTCGGATGACGCGAGCTGTTTCTTCTTCGTTCAATGGATGTAAGCGTGCTTGCATATCGCCACCCATCGCTTTGACGGCAGCAGCCGTGATGACACCTTCAGGCGCACCGCCTGTTCCGATGAAGATATCGATTCCTGTCGCAGGAGAAAGTGGTGCGATTCCAGCTGAGACATCACCGTCTTCAAACAGACGGACGCGTGCGCCCATCCGCATTGCTGCTTCGCGGAAATGATCATGACGTGGACGGTCTTGCATGATGACCGTGACGTCCTCGATCCGTTTATTGTTATATTGTGCTGCCTTTTCGATGATGACTTCAAGCGGGTCGTCGAGTGAGACGTGCCCTTTCAAGTTCGGTCCGACTGTTAATTTATCCATATACATATCGGGTGCGTGGAGCAGGGCGCCTTGATCGGCGACGGCGATGACGACCATCGCATTGCCAAGTCCTTTAGCGACGATATTCGTTCCTTCGAGCGGATCGACAGCGATATCAACGATTGGACCGTTCGCTGTTCCGACACGTTCGCCGATGAAGAGCATCGGTGCTTCGTCGAGCTCGCCTTCACCGATGACGACTGTTCCGTTCATGTTGACCGTATTCAAGACTTCGCGCATCGCAGTCGTTGCTGCGTCATCCGCTTCATTTTTCTTACCGCGACCAATCCATTGAGCAGAAGCTAGTGCTGCTGCTTCCGTAGCGCGTACGATTTCCAGTGCGAGTTCCCGTTCCATGTATATAACCTCCACGTCACCAATGTGACATACTATTTTCAGCAAAAATCTAAATTGAGGATAACACATTGGTGAATGTGATGCAAATGACCTTTCTGCTTTTCAGGATTGCTGGATAACGATAAAATGGAGAATGTGAGGGGGAATGAAGATGTATTTCGTCAATCGTCAAAAAATCGAAGAGACGGTCGTCTGTTATGAGACAGCACTTCGACAAAGTAAGGAAATTACGGGGGATCCGGTGACGACGGCACTGGCTATGGAGCGGATCGGTTTTTTAGTCATCGAGAGTGTCATCGATATCGGAAACAGTATGATTGATGGATTCATCATGCGGGATCCGGGAAGTTATGAAGATATCATCCTCATCCTAGAAGATGAGAAGGTGATTGATGGACCGCTTGCGACGAGTCTGAAAAAGCTCGTTGCGTTACGTACGTTGATCGTCCGGTCATTCACACAGTCGAGTATGGCGGAGATTCGGGCGATACTTGAGACAGAGGAAGCAGAACTACGTCGTTTTCCGGAAGCGATTCGCCGGTATATCGAGACAGAACTCGGACCGGTGTCTGCATTTTTACCAAACGAGGAGTGAGTCAGGATGAAGGCAAAAGGCTATTTATTTGATTTAGATGGAACGATGTATAACGGAACGGAACCGGTAAAAGAAGCGGTCGATTTCGTCAATCGTCTGCAAGCAGAGGGCATTCCGTACTTGTTCGTGACGAATAACGCGTCGATGACGGCAGAAGCCGTGGCAGAGAAACTACGCGGGATGGGTGTTCATTCCGATGCGAAACACGTTTTGACGAGTGCGATGGCGACTGGCCGTTATATTGCTGACCTGTCACCAAAAGCGCGCGTCTATGCGATCGGAGAAACAGGACTGATCGACGCGCTTGAACGAGAAGGGTTAGACGTCGTCGCAACCGAAGCGGCAGATTACGTCGTTATTGGTCTCGATCGTCAAATCACGTACGAAAAACTCGCTGTTGGTGCACTTGCGATTCGTGCCGGTGCCCGGTTTATTTCAACGAACGGTGATATCGCGATTCCGACCGAACGTGGTTTCCTGCCAGGTAATGGTGCTTTGACGTCCGTCCTGCGCGTGACGACGGAGAAGGAACCGTTCTTCATCGGTAAACCAGAACCAGTCATGGTCGATATCGCGACAGAAATGATTGGTCTGTCAAAAGAAGACGTCATCATGGTCGGAGACAACTACCATACGGACATTCTTTTCGGGATCAATGGAGGTATCCGGACGATGCACGTCAATTCTGGCGTCCATACACCAGTCTTCATTCAAGGGCAGGATCGTCAACCGACATACATGGTTGATACGTTAGCTGAATGGATTCTATGAATCAAAAAATCCCGAACGAGAATTCGTTCGGGATTTCATGTATTAGAAGACTTGTTCGACTTCGACGACGCCAGCGACTTCTTCAAGAAGGGCACGTTCGATACCGGCCTTCAATGTGATTGTTGAACTTGGGCAGCTACCACAAGCTCCCATCAAACGGAGTTTTACGATTCCGTCTTCTACATCTACGAGTTCAACGTCTCCTCCATCACGAAGAAGGAACGGACGCAATTTTTCAAGAACTTCATTCACTTGATCAAACATTTCCATGCGTAAACACATCCTTTCGTATAGTTTCATTGTAACAGGGTTGAAAAATGTTCTCAATCTGGAAAACTTGTATACTAAAGAGGAGTGAATTGAAAAGGGGGACTTCAAGATGGAAATCACGGTTTACGGAACAGCGGTCACCTGTCCGAGTTGTGTCGGGGCACCTAGCTCGGAAGAGACATTCAGTTGGCTACAAGCCGTCCTCGGGCGGAAATATGAGCAAGCGATGACGCTTCGCTATGTTGATTTCGTGACAGCAACATCAGATCAATGGACGGAAGCGCTGAAAGAGGATGTCTATTTTTATCCACTGATCGTGCTCGATGATGAGATGATTGATGAGGGGTACGTCAAACTCAAGACGATCACAGCGGCAATCGATGCGAAGCTGGATCAGGCGGGATGAACGAAAAAGAGGTATCCCAAAGCTTGGGACACCTCTTTTGCTCATTTAATCTTTTTGTGTTTCCATAAGACACCGGACTTCAAGAGACGTGGGACTTTCCCCGTCAGTGCTTGTTTGCCCATGACGATTCCGAAACCATCTGATTTTCCGAGTGAACCGAGCATCCCGCGCAGTTTAATTTCTGGCAGCTTCGGTAATTTCTTTCCTTGCCACTTGGCTTGTAAGACATCGACGACTTGTTCTGCCTGATGTTCTGCGAGTTGACCACTTGGTGCATACGGTAGACTTGCACAATCACCGATGACGAAGACGTTATCGTATTCCGGTACGTGATGATGTTCCGTCAATTTGATCCGACCGCCACTATCCGCAGCAAAGCCGAGATCGCGTACAACTTTGACCGGCTGCGTACCAGCTGTCCAAATCGTTAAGTCGGATGGATACGTATCGTCGCCGTTTCGCACATCGTCCGCTGTGACGAGCGTGACATTCGAGTTGTTGATGACTTCAACGTCATGTTCCTCGAACCATTCCTGAACGTAAGACGAGACTTTATCGGATAAGAACGACAAGACGGATGGACCGCGGTCGAATAGACGAATCGTCAAATCCTTCCGGCTCTCATGCAGTTCACTGGCGAGTTCGACACCAGATAGACCAGCACCGACGATCGAGACAACGGATTCCGGTGACAGACCATAAATCGCTTGTTGTGTCTTCCGTGATTCTTCTAGTGTCTGGATGCTGTATGTAAATTCTTGAGCACCCGGAATGTTGTGGTATTTATCCTCGCAACCGAGGGCGATGATTAAGTCATCATAGAATAATTCTGATCCGTCCTGCAGATGGACTGTATTCGTCTCTGGTGAGATTTTGATGACATGTCCATATTTATAGGTAAGATGTTTCCCCTCCGGAAATTCAATCCGGACATCCCGATCTGATAATGTACCTGCTGCGAGTGCGTAGTATTCCGTTTTGAGTGCGTGGTACGGTAGACGGTCGACGAGCGTGACGGCAACTTCCTCGTCCTTGAATCGCTCACAAATCCGCATTCCACCATAACCTCCGCCGAGTACGATCAATTGCTTCATAACGTAAAATCCCCCTTAGTTCCCCTAAATCAGTCTGACCTTGTATAATACGACATGAGGCAGGTCGTTTCCTGCTTGAAGGAGGAAAAAAAGTGAATCCGATTATTGAATTTTGTATTAGTAACTTAGCGGCTGGTACACAGGTCGTCATGGAGCAACTTGAACGTGACCCGAATGTTGACGTCGTCGAATACGGTTGCCTCGGTTATTGCGGGATTTGTTCGCTTGACCATTTTTGTCTCGTAGATGGTGAGACCGTCGTAGGTGAAACGCCGGAAGAGTTGCTTGAAAAGATTTACCTGAAAATCGAAGAGAATGAGCTGTGAGCATGGACAGCCAAAAAATCCCCTCGTTCGTCTGAACGAGGGGATTCGTGTCCGTCAGCGGGCGCAGCTTTTCGGATCAGGCAGATTGTTGGCGGCGCATCATCCATGGGCGTAGTTTCAAGAACAATGGAATGAAGAGTGCCGAGATGAACAAAGCCTTGATGACGTTAAACGGTAAGATACCGGCAGTGATCGCTGTCCATTTGACAGCTGGATCCGCCATGTAATCCATACCGAGGAACCATGCATACGCTGGAAGGATCAAGATATAGTTGAGGATCGCAAGACCGAGTGCCATCGTGATCGTACCAGCGACGAGACCAGTTGCGAGACCTTGTGTTGATTTCTTTTTGTGGTAGAACCAGCTGACAGGTAGTACGAATGCGACGCCTGCAGCGAAGTTCGCGAATTCTCCGACCGGAACACCACTTCCGCGGAAGATGTAGTATAACACGTTCTTCAATGCTTCGACGATGACACCTGCGACCGGTGAGAACATGATCGCTGCGACAAGAGCAGGAACATCACTGAAGTCGATCTTCAGATAGTTTGGTAAGAACGGTAGTGGAAAATTGATAAGCATAAGAACAAATGAGATTGAACCTAACATTGACAGAGTGACCATTTTTTGTGTGCGTTTCATACGAGTATTGTCTCCTTTTGCTCGTTCCTCTCGATGAAGTATTGGCATGACTGCGACCATAAAGAAACCCCTATTGATCAGATCAACAGGGGAGAAGTCCGCATTAAATAAACCTAATCGATTATTGCAAAATCGATCAAATTCAAACTCATGCCGCCATCTTCTCCCATCCAGACTGTACTGTCGGCTCCTGAATTACACAGAATCAGCAAATAGCGCCCTATTCGCTCGCGGGCTTCAACTTAAAAAGAGTTGTTTACCGCCGGTCGGGAATTTCACCCTGCCCTGAAGATGGAACGATTATTTTATTGTACATACCATTTATACAACGAATTCAAGATAGTTTCAAGCAACTAGGTTTCGATTCGCTCAGAAGTTGCGTATACTAAAGAAAAGGAAGGTGATGACATGATCCATTTAACGGAGGCAGCAGCGCTACAAGTCCAGGACATGATGGCGCAGGCACCAGCAGATGAACGAAATCTTCGGATGCTCGTCCAAGGTGGTGGATGTAGTGGTCTGTCGTACGGAATGGGATTCGATCAACAAAAAGAAACGGATCTCGTTTTTGAACAGCACGGCGTGACCGTCATCGTGGACGAAAAGGATTATCCGGTCGTCAAAGGACTGGAAATCGATTATAAACAGTCAATGCTTGGTGGCGGATTCACGATCACGAATCCGAATGCCATCGCAACGTGTGGTTGCGGAACATCATTCCGGACAGCAACGAATGCCGGGACACCAGGTGGCTGTTAATGAATCCAATCGTGGACATCGTCCACGATTTTTTTGTTGCTCTCATACAGGAGACTTGTTGAGTTTACTCGAAATATTACAGAGAGTGAATGCTACTACGAACAGGGAGGGCTTCAGGATGAGAAAAGTATTGATCTTCGGGGGAACACGCTATTTCGGACGACGCTTAGCAATTCGTTTAGCCGATTCGGGGGATGATGTGACGATCGTCACACGCGGTGAGCATACTCCACCCGTCGCGAAGGGCTTGACATTTTTCAAAGGAGACCGAACGTCAAGTAGTACGATGAAGGATTTAAGCCAACAGCACTGGGATGTCATCTATGACAACATTTGCTTCACGCCGTATCAAGCAAAGCTCGCGATCGACGCGTTTGAAGGAAAAGTCGGACGCTATGTGTTGACGTCGACGATGTCTGTTTATGAAGACGGTGGTGCGAATATCACGGAACGTGCCTACAATCCGTTTCCCGGGAAATATGATCTTGAGAAGGAACATGGGTATGGCGAAGGAAAGCGCCAAGCGGAGAGTTATTTCTTCCAACGCGCGACCTTCCCTGTCGTTGCCGTTCGTTTTCCTGTTGTCCTCGGACCAGACGATTATACGGAACGACTTGTCTTCCATATCAAACGCGCGCTTGACGGTCGTCCGATTATCGCTGAAAACAACTATGCGAAGATGGGCTACATCTCAAGTTACGAAGCCGCTGCCTTTCTTGAATGGTGTGGTCGTTCGGAATTGACAGGACCGATCAACGCTGCGAGTGACGGCGTCCTATCGATTCAAGACCTGATGGATAAAATCGACCGTATTGCGGGAACGACGAGCCAAATCGTCGCAAAAGGAGAGGATGAATCGCCACTTGCGCCAGAACGCGATTTCTATATGGATACGACAGCTGCGAAAGAAGCGGGCTATCTGTTCCAACATATCGATGACTGGCTCGATCGTTTGATTGAAGAGGAGGTGCGCAATCACCAATGATGCAGTTGATGAAACCAACTCTTGCGTGGGAAACGGAGTACCGTGCCTTTTTAGAAGACTGGCGAGAGTCAGGCGAAACGATCGTACCGGAAGCGGTCGGGGATACGTATGAACCGCTCGCTACCTATTTCGCGGAGCTTAAAGAAATGGAAACGACAGTCAGAGAAGGTCTTGTCACGCATTCGACGTACTGGATGGTCGATGGACAACGAATTGTCGGCGCATTGAACTTCCGGCATGATTTAACGGAGAACTTGAAGTTGTATGGAGGACATATCGGATACGGGATCCGACCATCCGAGCGTCAGAAAGGGTATGCGACGACAGGTCTTCAGCTTGCGCTTGAAGAAGCGCGTCAGCGTGGACTTGATCAAGTACTATTGACGTGTGGTGTTGATAATCTCGCATCACGTCGTGTCATCTTAGCGAACGGCGGACAGGAAATCGAACCAACTGTTCGCAATGGACGCGAGACACGTCGCTTCATTATCCCGTTATGAGAATTCGTGAAGCACGTCTTGAAGATGCGTCGACCATTGCGCGCGTTCATATCGATGCCTGGCGGGAGACGTATCAAGGGATCATCCCTGATTCTTATTTAGCACAGTTGTCGTACGAGAAACGGACGAAACAATGGGAGCAGACGTTAGTCGATCAGCGCGTGTATGTTGTGGAGTTAGAAGACGAAGTCGTTGGCTTCGCGCAAGGTGGACCAAATCGAAGGGATGCGCGTGAAGGAGAACTCTACGCGATTTATGTTTTGCGAGCTTCTCAAGGGCAGGGGCTCGGGAAGGCATTGTTTCAACGTATCATCGAGGACTTGGCGGAATACGAGGCAATGCAGGTTTCTGTCTTGCGGGATAATCCGGCGTGCCAGTTTTACGAGCGATTCGGCGGTCAGCTCTTCGAAGAATCGATGATTAAGCGTGGTGGGGTGGAACTCGTGCAGCGGGTTTACCGGATGCCTGTTAAAAGATCATTCGTATGAAATCGGACGTTTCAACATCTTCGCTTTCCTCAGGCGGGATGTAAGCCGCGCCAGTTCCCATTCCATGTGATCTGTCGGGTCTTCCTTATCCCTGACGGAAGCACACATCGTGCTTCCTTTTCCTGTAGGAGTCAAAGATGTTTGGTCACGTCCTAGGTGTGATTCCATCAAAATAAGAGGTCGGACTCCGGTATGTTATCCAGAATTCGACCTCTTATTTGTTTGCAGCCATTCATTTATCTCAAGAATGATTCGTTACTTTTTCGAACAGACTCGTCGAGTGTTGCGGGTGACGAGCCGATGGATCGACAAGAAGTTTCGCCTGGTTGACGGCAATCGGTGCTTCACCGAAGCCTGTTGCGATCAATTTGACGCGTCCTTCGTAAGTCGCAATATCTCCACAAGCGAAGACGCCTGGAATCGCAGTCTCCATCTTCGAGTTGACGCGAATCGAATTGCGTTCGAACTCGACTTCCCATTCTTTGAGCGGCCCAAGTGACGAGACGAAACCAAAGTTGCAGACGACATCGTCAGTAGCAACGACGACGACTTCGCCACTTTCAGCATGTTTGAACGTCATCGTCTCGATGTGCGTCTCACCTGTGACCGATTCGAGCGTATACGGCGTCATGACGTTAACGGATGAGTCATGTAATAGTTCGACCGAATGTTCATGGGCACGGAACTTATCGCGACGGTGGACGAGCGTGACAGATTTCGCAATCGGTTCAAGCATCAATGACCAGTCGACTGCTGAATCGCCACCACCAAGCAGGACGACTTGACGATCCTTGAAACGTTCCATGTCGTTGACGAAATAGTGCAAGTTTGTTTCCTCGAAGCGTTCCGCGTCCGCGACACCGAGTGGGCGCGCAGCGAACGAACCGTTCCCTGCTGTCAAGATGACGGTCTTCGTATAATGCTCGCCTTTGTTCGTGACGAGGCGGATGATCCCATCATCCATCTGTTCATAAGCGATGACTGTCTCACCGAGCACATACGTCGGATCAAATTCATTCGCTTGTTCAAGTAGCCGATCGACTAGTTCCTGCGCTTTTACTTTTGGAAAACCGGCGATATCGTATATATATTTTTCAGGATAAAGCGTAGCGAGTTGACCACCTAATTGAGGTAGACTCTCGATGACCTTCGTCTTCATCTGGCGCATTCCTGAATAAAACGCGGTGAACAGTCCTACCGGACCGCCGCCGATGATCGTGACATCATATGGTTGGTACATCTGATTCCCTCCTAGCATTGGATAGGTCTATTATATAGGAAGTAGGGGGTTCAGGTGCAAGTACGGAACATCTCACATTTTTTTAAAGGAAATTACATTTTTCTTTTGCAATCATTCTTAAAAAGTGTTTCAATAGGCTTATAGACATGTGAACATTATTTGAACAAAGTTTTTGAACATTCGTCTGTAATTGAATGTGAAGAAAATCACAACAAAACTACGATTCGTAAGGAGTATCAGAACATGAACACACCTAACATTGTTATTCTTGGAGCGGGCTACGGTGGATTGATCACAGCAGTCAACCTTCAAAAGAAACTCGGCGTCGATCAAGCGAACATCACGTTGATTAATAAACACGACTATCATTACCAAACAACTTGGTTGCATGAACCAGCTGCAGGTACGATGTCTGCGGAGCAAGCACGCATCTACATCAATGATGTCATCAACCCGTCACGCGTCAAACTTGTCAAAGGGATAGTTGAGAAAGTCGACACGGCTGCTAAAACGGTTCTTTTACAAGATGGCGGAACAGTTCCTTACGATTACGTCGTCGTTGCTCTCGGTGGCGTTCCTGAAACATTCGGTATCAAAGGATTGAAGGAACACGCATTAACGATCAGCTCGTTGAACAGCGTCCGTAAAATCAAGGAACATATCGATTACTCATTCGCACAGTACAAAACAACAGGATCACAAGATCGTTCACTCTTGACGATCGTCGTTGGTGGTGCTGGATTCACAGGAATCGAGTTCATGGGTGAACTCGTCAACCGTATTCCAGAACTGTGCAAACAATATGATATCCCACGCGAACTCGTTCGTGTCGTTAACATTGAGGCAGCACCAACAGTCCTTCCAGGATTCGATGCTGATCTCGTCAACTACGCACACAAATGGCTTGAGCGCCAAGGCGTCGAGTTCAAACTCGGTAACGGTATCAAGGAATGTGGACCAGGAAGCGTCACGTTCGGTCCGCTTCAAGGCGACACGACTGAAACGATCGAAGCAAGTACGATCATCTGGACAGGTGGCGTCAGCGGTAACCCTGTCGTTGCAGCATCTGGTTTCGAAGCGATGCGTAACCGTGTCGTCGTCGAAGAAGATCTTCGTGTTCCAGGACACGATAACGTCTTCATGATCGGTGACTGTTCAGCAGTCATGGATCCAAGTTCGAACCGTCCGTACCCACCAACTGCACAAATCGCGACACAACAAGCACACAAAGTCGCTGAGAACATCGCAGCACTCATCGCGGGTCGTCAAACATCGACGTTCACGTACGAGAACAAAGGAACGGTCGCTTCACTTGGTCACAAGGACGGTATCGGCATGGTCTTCGGTAAGAAGATTTACGGTCGTAACGCATCGTTCATGAAAAAAGTCATCGACAACAAACACTTCTTTGAACTGAAAAAACTTGGTCTTGCGATCAAAAAAGGGAAGTTCTAAGTTCACGTTTTAGGCAAATGTACACTCGTGCATTTGCCTTTTTTGTCGGTTATACTAGAAGAGATTCAAAGGGGGAACAGTATGCATATCATTCAAGCCGTGATCGGGAGTGTGCTTTATCTCGTCATGTTCTTTAGTATCGGATTCATTTTAAACATGTTGTTACGGAGTACATGGGTGATGCTCGTACTCTATCCGATCATCCTCATCATGATGATCGATAACCAATCAACGCTCGAATACTTCACGAATGCTCGTGAAGCGATTCCGAATCTTGGGGACCGGATTGCTGGACTGCAGGCAGCGGATATCACGATGTTCGCAGCTGGGTTTGCTGGAATCATCATCGCCGGTCTATCGATTCGCTTCTTGCGTAAGAGCGGTTACCAAATGTTTTAAAGTCTACTTGAGTAAGTAGGCTTTTTTCGTGCTTGAAAAACCGTTATAATAAAAACAATGTCTTTAAATAAATGTGTAAGAGCAGATTGGGTTGAGAGCGAATGGATAAACAAATGTACCACGTTATCAAGGTATTGAATAATAATGTCGTCATTTGTTCAACTGGTGCGAATCAGGAAGTCATTATCCTCGCGAAAGGGATTGGCTTCGGTCGGAAGCCAGGCGATCAACTGACAGATCTCGACAAGTTGGAAAAAGTCTACACGTTGAAGGATAAAGAAGAACAGGATCAATATAAGGCGCTCGTCGGTCACCTTGATGAAAATTTCATCGCGTTGATGAATGAAATCGTTTCAATGATCGAGACACGGTTTGGAAAAAAAGTCGATGAACATATCCATATCGGATTAACGGATCATTTGACGTTTACGTTCAAACGACTGGAACAAGGAATGGAAGTAACCAATCCGTTTCTTGCCGAAACGGAAGCCTTGTATCCGGAAGAGTACGCACTTGCAGAAGAAATCGTCGAGTTCATCAGTGCCGAGATGAATTTTTACCTGCCTCCAGCCGAGATAGGATTCATTGCACTTCATATTCATTCTGCGACGAACTTCAAAGACGTACTTGAAGTTAACCGCCATCATCAGCTCGTCGGTTTAATTGCTAGTCATATCGAACAGCGACTGGAGATTAAAATCGACCGAAAATCGCTTGATTACAAGCGTCTGATTCGGCACCTTCGTTCAGCGATTGAAAGGGTTTCCAATGGGGAGTATCTAGAGGCTCCAGAAAAAGTAGAAAAGCTATTGCGTGAAGAATATCCGCTATGCTATGATACTGCTTGGGAGCTGATGTCCATCATGGAACGTCAGTTGAAGAAAGCGGTACCGCGCGGTGAGGCGACGTATCTTACGATGCATCTGCAACGCTTAGTGCAGTACGATTCAGGTAAATGACCGCACGGACTACGTGTTACTGATACGATCAGGCATGAGTGGGATGTCGGGCAAGAAGCTTTATTTCCGTTATGCAACGGGATAAGTCTATTGTCTACAATCCGCTCGTGCCTGATTTTTTTCTGTAAAAAAACGGTCAGATGTCTGACTTTTTTCGTCTCAATCATTGGCATTATTCATCATACTTCGCTCTTAACAGGAAAAGGAGGAAACACACATGTTTAAACAGATTTTTGCTGTTCTTCAACGTGTCGGTAAAGCGTTGATGCTTCCTGTAGCGATTTTGCCAGCTGCCGGTATCCTACTCGGATTCGGTAACGCGATGCAAAATCCGAACTTGACGTCAAAACTCGAGTTCTTAAAAAATGATGCAATCATCAAGGTTGCAAAATTGATGGAAGCAGCTGGGGATATCATCTTCGGTAACTTAGCACTCTTATTCGCGGTCGGTGTCGCGATTGGTCTTGCAGGGGACGGCGCAGCCGGACTTGCGGCAATCGTCGGATTCTTGATCATGAACAAAACAATGAGCGTATGGCTCGGCGTTACACCTGAAATGGTTGCTAACGGTCAAGGATATGCAAACGTACTCGGTATCCCAACACTTCAAACTGGGGTATTCGGTGGTATCATCATCGGTCTAATCGCAGCTTGGGCGTACGGGAAGTATCATAATCTCGAATTGCCACAGTTCCTTGGATTCTTTGCTGGTAAACGTTTCGTTCCAATCGTCACAGCAGTTGTTTCATTGGTTGCAGGTCTCGTTCTCGTATTCGTCTGGCCGTTCGCGCAAGATGGATTGAACACGTTCTCTCACTTCATGATGGAGAAAAACCCAACACTCGCAGCATTCGTCTTCGGTCTCATCGAACGTTCGTTGATTCCATTCGGTCTTCACCATATCTTCTATGCACCATTCTGGTTCGAATTCGGTTCGTATAAGAATGCAGCAGGAACAGTCGTTCATGGTGACCAAGCGATCTTCTTCGCACAATTGAAAGACAACGCAAAATTAACAGCTGGTACGTTCATGACTGGTAAATTCCCGTTCATGATGTTCGGTCTTCCAGCAGCAGCACTCGCAATGTACCACGAAGCTCGCCCAGAGCGTCGTGCAGTCGTTGGTGGTCTTCTTGGATCAGCAGCACTTACAGCATTCTTGACAGGTATCACAGAGCCAATCGAATTCGCGTTCTTATTCGTAGCTCCAATCTTGTTCGCAGTTCACGCAGTTTTCGCAGGTCTTTCGTTCATGACAATGCAATTGTTGAACGTTAAGATCGGTATGACATTCTCTGGTGGTTTGATCGACTTCCTTCTCTTCGGTGTTCTTCCAGGACGCACGCAGTGGTGGCTTGTCATCGTCGTCGGTCTTGCACTTTCTGTCATCTACTATGTTGGATTCCGTTTCGCAATCCGCAAATTCAACCTGAAAACTCCAGGTCGTGAAGATGCAGTTCAAGAGACTTCATCTGCTCAAGGTTCTGAACTTGCTGAAGGTATCCTCGATGCACTCGGTTCAGAGTCGAACATCAAACACTTGGATGCATGTATCACACGTCTTCGTGTTGAAGTTCTCGACAAATCGAAAGTCAACAAAGATGAGTTGAAAAAATTAGGTGCTGCTGGTGTCCTTGAAGTTGGTAACAACGTCCAAGCGATCTATGGACCGAAATCAGACAACATCAAGTCTGAGATTCAAGCTGTCATCACGTCACGTAAACAAGAAAAAACAGTCTAATGTTTTTTAAGATGAGTCCTTCTGCGGAAGGGCTCATTTTTTTTTCGAAATCGTTTAGAATCGTTTTGCACTAGAATATTTTAGGGTATGAATTAAGTAGTTTGTTTAAAAAAAGGAGGGAATATGCGCATGTGGAAAAACGTGTTTGGTGTCTTACAGCGGATCGGTAAGGCCCTGATGTTACCGGTAGCGATTTTGCCGGCAGCGGGATTATTGCTTGCGTTCGGGACAGCGTTTCAAAACCCGAACTTAACACAATATTTACCGTTTCTGGAGAACGATTCGCTTGTCGTCATCTGGCGAGTCATGCAGGATGCGGGTGACATCATCTTTGCGAACCTCGGATTATTGTTCGCTGTAGGGGTCGCGATTGGCCTTGCGAACGGAGAAGGGGTCGCCGGCTTAGCAGCCATCGTCGGTTTCCTGATCATGAACAAGGTCATCAGTTCATTCTTGCAGATTACACCAGAAAAAATCACAGAAGCACAAAAGGCGAGTGATTTGTCGTATGCGACGGTCCTTGGGATACCGACCTTGCAAATGGGGGTATTCGGGGGGATCATTGCCGGTTTGATAGCAGCGTACAGTTATAATAAATTCTTTAAAATCAAACTGCCTGATTTCCTTGGATTCTTTGCAGGTAAACGTTTCGTTCCGATTGCGACCGCCTTGTTCAGTCTTGTCGCAGGTTTTGCTTTGTCATATATTTGGCCACCGATCGGAACAGGCATCAATACGTTCTCCAAAACAATCATCGAAGCGAACGAACCGTTGTCTGCCTTCATCTTTGGACTCGTCGAACGTTCATTGATTCCGTTCGGTCTTCACCATATTTGGTACTCAAGCTTTTGGTTCCAATTCGGTGAATATACGGATAAAGCAGGAACGATCATCAATGGGGACCAGCGAATCTTCTTTGCACAATTAAAGGACGGTGTACCATTTACAGCAGGGACATATATGACTGGGAAATATCCATTCATGATGTTCGGTTTGCCAGCAGCCTGTCTTGCAATGTACCATACTGTCGCAAAAGATCGTCGAAAAGCTGTTGAAGGTCTTTACTTCTCAGCTGCATTGACGTCTTTCCTAACTGGGATCACGGAGCCAGTCGAGTTCTCATTCGTATTCGTTGCACCGCTTTTGTTCGCTGTGCACGCTGTTTTTGCAGGTCTATCGTTCATGATTATGGACTTGCTAAACGTTAAGATTGGGATGACGTTCTCCGGCGGATTAATTGACTACACGTTGTTCGGGATTTTACCGAATCGCACTTCGTGGTGGCTTGTCATTCCAGTCGGTCTCGTTTTCGCCGTCATTTATTACTTCGGTTTCCGTTTCGTCATCACGAAATTCGATCTGAAGATTCCAGGACGTGAAGCGATTAAAGAAGGTGCTGCGACATCGACGGCACAAGCAGGTGATCTTCCGTATGAAATCCTGCAGGCGTTTGGTGGTCCATCGAACATCAAGCACCTCGATGCCTGTATCACGCGTCTTCGGATTACGGTCAATGATAAATCAGGTGTCAACAAGGATCGCTTGAAAGAGCTCGGTGCTGCCGGTGTCCTTGAAGTCGGAGATAACGTCCAGGCAATCTTTGGACCGAAATCTGATGGGATCAAGTCAGAAATGGCAGATATCATGAAAGATCCAAATTACAAACCGAAAGAGACACCGGAAGCTGATCCGATTCCACAAGTTCCAACAGGAGATGAAGCGCGAACTTCTGGATCGGGTACAACCGATACGGGACCACTCGCTGGGGATCGTGGTGGTGCTTATGTGCCTGAAGATGGATACGTCGCACCACTGAGCGGTATTATTCGTTCTCTGGATGATGTACCGGATCAAGTATTCTCCGGTCGTATGATGGGTGACGGATATGCGATCGAACCGACGGAAGGATATGTCGTCTCTCCCGTCTCTGGTGAGATCACAACCTTCTTCCCGACGAAACACGCAATCGGTATTCTTGCAGATAATGGAGATGAGATCTTAATTCACATCGGTATTGATACAGTGTCACTTGAAGGAAAAGGATTTGAGGCATTAGCGAAAGCTGGAGATCGTGTCGAACCGGGGACACCACTTCTCAATGTCGATCTCGAGCAAGTACGACCACTCGTGCCATCTTTACTAACACCGATCATCGTCACGAACATTGGCGATCGAAAAGTCGACGTCGATGTCGGACAGACGGTCGAAGCCGGAGAAGCGATTTCATATCGTGTAGAGTAAAGGAAGAAAAGCGACGGATCGTCACGAACGGTCCGTCTTTTTTTGTGTGAAAATATCGTAGAGCATATTTGATAGTGAGATTTTGCACATATGATGATACAATGAGTTAGCTATTATAAGAGTTAGCTAATTTTTTAGAAATGAGGTGCGTCGATGTCTTCGACTACAACAAAAACGAATACGACACCTGTCGTCATCGGATTATTGATTGGTATTTTAGTCGCAGCGATGGATAACACGATCGTTGCGACGGCGATGCCGACGATCGTCAGTGAACTGAATGGGTTTGATCAGTACGCTTGGGTCACGTCGGCTTACATGATTGCAACCGTTGCCGGGATGCCGATTTTCGGTAAATTGAGCGACATGTATGGAAGAAAACGCTTCTTCCTCTTTGGGATGCTTATCTTCATGATAGGGAGTATCTTGTGTGGAATGGCAGACTCAATCATTGAATTATCTGCGTATCGTGCCTTGCAAGGGCTTGGTGGCGGTGCGTTGATGCCGATCGCCTTTACGATTATTTTTGATATCTTCCCACCGGAGAAACGTGGGAAAGTCAGTGGATTGTTCGGAGCGGTCTTCGGGATTTCGAGTATCTTCGGACCGTTGCTTGGTGCCGTATTGACGGATTCCCTCGACTGGCGCTGGGTATTTTATATCAACATCCCACTCGGATTGATTGCCCTTGGTCTCGTGACGGTCTTCTATCAGGAATCACCAGTTCACCGGACACAGAAAATCGACTACGTCGGTGCCTTTACGCTTGTTGCAGGATTGGTTTTATTCTTACTCGCGCTCGAAATGGGTGGGAAAGAGTATGCATGGTCTTCACCACAAATTCTTGGTCTGTTCGGAGCAGCACTCGTCGCGTTCGTTGCCTTCGCATTCGCTGAACGCCGTGCCGCGGATCCAGTTATTACATTCAGTCTGTTCCGTCGTCGTTTATTTGCAGCAACACAAGGCGTTGCGTTCTTTTATGGATTCGTCTTCATCTCGGCGAGTGTGTTCATTCCGATCTTCGTTCAAGGTGTCTTTGGTGGCAGTGCGACGAACTCCGGTCTGATCCTGATGCCGATGTTAATTGCCTCAGTCATCTCGGCGCAGCTCGGTGGCCAGTTGCCGAATAAGTTTGGTTTCCGAAATGTCATGATCGTCTCGGCTGTCTTTTTCCTACTCGGTGTCTATCTCCTCAGTACAATGACGCTTGAGACATCGCGTACAGCAGTAACGATCTATATGATCATTCTTGGGTTCGGTGTTGGCTTTAGCTTCTCGTTGTTGAACCTAGCAAGCATCAATGGGATCGAGATGCAACGTCGTGGTGCTGCGACGTCGATGGGATCGACATTCCGGACGATCGGGATGACGCTTGGTGTCACGGTCCTCGGCATCATTCAATCACGAACGTTCACATCGGCTGTAGCGGATCGATTGCCGCAAGGTGGAGCGCCGTCAGGTGGGCAGTTCCCGACGGCAGCTGCCTTTGCGAAGATGCCACCAGAAGTCGCGACAGCAATCAAGACATCGCTTGCAGAATCCATCTCTACCGTCTATTTCTGGACCTTGATTCCAGCAGTACTCGGTGTCATCTTTATCTTCTTAATGGGGAACGAGCGTCCGATTTTATCGGAACAAGCGACCCCAGAGAAGAAAAAACAAGCTCAATAATCAGGTTTCAACAACGCCTTCTTTCTTATTTAAAAGAGGGCGTTGTTTTTTTGTTAATCGGCATAAAAAAAGACGAACCTGGATTACTCCAGATTCGTCTAACAGAAATTATTTTTTGATATCGAATGTCGTGCTGAGGAAGTCGACGACTTCTTCTGCTGTATCCATATCAAGCACTTGCTCGACGATTGCTTCACATTCTGACTTGTTGAGGCGTGTCATCAAGCTACGTGCGCGAAGGACAGATGAAGCAGACATCGAGAACTCATCAAGACCAAGCCCAAGAAGGATTGGGAGTGCCAATTCTTCTCCTGCCATCTCACCACACATGCCGACCCATTTGCCTGCTTTGTGTGCTTCTGTGATGACGTTGTTCAAGAGGTTCAAGATCGCAGGATTGAACGGTTGGTACAGGTACGATACTTTTTCGTTCATCCGGTCTGCTGCCATCGTGTATTGAATCAAATCGTTCGTTCCGACAGAGAAGAAGTCGACTTCTTTTGCGAACTGACGAGCCATGACCGCAGTTGCTGGGATCTCGACCATCATACCGACTTCGATGTCTTCTGATACAGTGACACCTTCACCTTGGAGATTTGCTTTCTCTTCAAGGAGAAGTGCTTTTGCAGCACGGAACTCTTCGATTGTTGCGATCATTGGGAACATGACAGCGAGTTTACCGTATGCACTTGCACGAAGAAGTGCGCGCAATTGTGTACGGAACAAGTCTGTTTGATCGAGACAGAGACGGATCGCACGGTAACCGAGGAACGGGTTCATCTCGTGTGGGAGATCAAGGTACGACAATTCTTTGTCGCCACCGATATCGAGCGTCCGAATGACGACTTTTTTATCGCCCATTGACTCGAGAACTGTTTTGTATGCTGTGAACTGCTCGTCTTCCGTTGGGAATGTCTCTGCATCCATGTAGAGGAATTCTGTACGGTAGAGACCGACAGCTTCTGCTCCGTTTTCAAGCACGCCTTTGACATCGTTTGGTGTACCGATGTTTGCAGCGAGCTCGACGTGGTGACCGTCAGCCGTCATTGTTTTTTCGTTCTTGAGTTTTTTCCACTCTTCTTTTTGTGCGATGTATGCTGCACGTTTTGCTTCATACTCAGCGACTTGCTCTTCACTTGGGTTGACGATGACATCACCTTCCGCACCGTCAAGGATGAGAAGATCGCCGTGTTTAACGTCCGTCAAGACAACTTTTGTTCCGACGACTGCTGGGATTTCGAGTGAACGTGACATAATGGCAGAGTGCGATGTCCGGCCACCAATGTTCGTTGCGAAACCTTTAGCATACTTACGATTCAATTGTGCCGTATCTGAAGGAGTCAAGTCTTCCGCGATGATGATGACTTCTTCGTTAATTTGAGCTGGAGTGACGAACGTGATACCGAGAAGGTGAGCCATCGTCCGTTTCGTGACGTCGCGGACGTCCGCTGCACGTTCACGCATGTATTCGTTATCCATTGATTCGAAAATCATGACCATCATGTTCGCGACTTCATCGAGTGCTTTCGCAGCATTTGCTTGCTCGTCCTCGATTTTTGCGTTCACCTGACTAACGATTTCCGGATCTTCTAGGATTAGAAGGTGAGCCGAGAAGATCTCCGCTTTATCTGGACCTAATTCTTTTAAGGTATTTTCACGAATGACTTCGAGTTCCGTCTTCGATTTTGCGATCGCTGCTTGGAAACGTTCTTTTTCCGCAGCCGCATCCTCGATTTTGTGCGATGGAATCTCAAAGACCGGTGTTTCCATCACGAATGCCTTTGCAATCGCGATCCCTGCAGAAGCGCCAATTCCTTTGATGTGTTGTGCCATGTGCATTACCCTCTTTTCAGTAAGTTTTTTTAACGCGACGACTTCGTTTCTTAGCTATCTATAGATACCCATAAACGCCTCTCTCTTAACGAGCCTTCTGCGCACTCTCCCTTGAATGAAAACGTAGACATTTCCCGGAACAGCAAACGCATCGTTTCTTGAAGTGTCTCAATATTTCACCTGTTTAATCCTATCATATTGTGAAACGGGCAACAATTGTTTGAAACCAAGCATTTCGACAAATTGGCAAACAAGAATTATGTAAGCGTTTGCGATTCGTTGAGAGGCTATCAGTTGGAAAATGACTGAAAACACTTCATACTAATAGGTATTAGATAAAGGGGGAATTTTTATGCAAACGAATCAACCCGTAGACGTACTGATCGTCGGGATATCAGGGAATCAACCGCTTGATGAACGATTACAAGCACTGTATGGTGACAAACTAGAAGAGTGGGTCCGTCAAGGTGATATCTCAACGAAACGGGGAGAACTTCGTCTGTTGCCGACGTTATCGGGAGACGTCGCACGTGTGCTGTTCGTCGGACTTGGGAAAGTCGATCAACTCTCGCAAGACAACTTGCGCCGTTTGCTCGGAAAAGCCGCACAACATGTCAAAGCACGCCGCTTAGAACAGGTGACAGTCGACGCGACGACGTTTCCAGGTCAACCGGTCGAACTGATTGCTGAGACATTCACCCTCGCTACATATGAGGTCAAACATTATAAAACATCTCCTTCTAAAGCGTACACGCTTCATCTAACGGTCTTACCTTCTGAAGACGAGGCAGTGCGTCGCGGAAAAGCCTTAGGGGAAGCAACGAACTTGGCGCGACGTCTCGTAACGATGCCGGGAAATCTTTTGACGGCGCCAGCGCTTGCGGACGAAGCACGCTTCATCGCGGAGCGTCATGGACATGATCTCCGAATCATCGATAAGGAAGAGATGGAAGCACTTGGCATGGGTGCCTTGCTTGCCGTCAATCAAGGATCGGTCATTCCGCCGAAGTTGATCGTCCTTGAATACAAAGGCTCAGTAGAAGCACCGATTGCTGTCGTCGGAAAAGGTGTCACGTTCGATACAGGTGGTTATTCGATCAAACCAAAAGACGGGATCGTCGGGATGAAAGGAGATATGGGAGGCGCAGCAGCAGTTCTTGGTCTGTTTGAAGCACTCGGTCAACTCAAACCTGATGTTCACGTCATTGGCGTCATTCCGGCAACGGATAATATGATTTCTGGGGATGCTTTCAAACCGGATGATGTCATCACATCGATGGCAGGAAAAACGATTGAAGTCTTGAACACGGATGCAGAAGGACGACTTGTCCTCGCAGATGCAGTCACGTACGTGAAAGAGTACCAGCCGAAAGCCATCATCGACCTCGCAACATTGACAGGTGGTGTCCTTGTCGCCCTTGGAACAGAAATCACAGGTGCGTTGACGAATGATGCGTCACTTTACGAACGCTTTGAACAGGTGACGAAAGAGACGAACGAGATGGTTTGGCAAATGCCATATGTCGATGCGTTCATCAAACAAGTCCGCCGTTCAGATGTCGCAGATTTGAATAACTCACCGGGACGCATGGGACACATGATCTTCGGTGGTGCGTTCGTCGGGGAATTCGTCGGCGACACACCATGGTTGCACCTCGATATCGCGGGAACATCGGAACAGAATCAAGCGTCTGAGATTGGTCCAAAAGGAGCAACGGGTGTCATGGTTCGTAGTCTGTATCGATTCGTCGAGCAAGAAAAATGAGACGTTGGAATCTACTCGGCGTCTTGTTGACGATTCTTACCGTCGTCTGGTACTTGGATGCACGAGATCGTCTATCGCTCGGTCTTGCGACATTTATCGGTATCTTCACGGTCTTATCACTACTGCGTTCTTTCCGGGAGAAGACGAATGCACGTCATCGGGATTGATGCGGCAAAGGCAGGATGGGTCGTCGTCAGGTACGAAAATGAGACGTACTCAGGATCAATCGAACTGACGCTTGGACAGATCCCGCCAGCCGACCGAATTTGGATCGATATGCCGATCGGTTTGATGGAAGGACGACGCGAAACAGATCAGCTGTTGCGACAGGAACTGCGCCCCGGACGAACGAGTAGTGTCTTTAATGCACCATTTCTCAGTGCGTTGACAACATCAAGTTATATGGAAGCAAATGATTTAGCGAAACAACATGCTGGTATCGGACTTTCGAAACAAGCGTGGTATCTATTGCCGAAAATCCGAGAAGTCCGTCATGCGTATCGATCTGAAATGATCGAATCACATCCGGAAGTCTGCTTTGCACGCCTCGCCGGTCATCCGGCACGTTTTTCCAAGAAAACAAAGGAAGGCATAGCGGAACGAATCGAATTACTTGAACAATACGATTGTCCCCCGTTATGGGAACAGCGTCAGCCGAACGTCGCGATTGATGATTGGCTTGATGCTTGTCTGCTTGCGACCGGTGCACGTTTTCCATACGATTACTTTCCAGCAAGTCAACCAGTGGACACGGAAGGGTATCCTTTATATGCCGCTGTACCCAAAAAATCACCCTCACCGAAATGGTGTGGGTGATCCTTTCACGAAGTCCCAGATGTAATGGAAAATCTGTGCATTGTAGAGTGCTTTTAAGATGACGGCAATCAATGGTCCAAGGATTAACCCGAAGACGCCGAAGAATTTGATACCGACGAACAACGCAATCAATGCCGTAATCGGTTGAATGCCGATGTTATCGCCGACGATCTTCGGTTCCATGATGTTGCGCTGGAGAATGACGATGGCGTACAAAATGCCAAGTCCAATCGCAAGCGTCGTATCTCCAGTAATCACCGAGTAGGCGATCCAAGGCAGGAAGACGGAACCAGTACCGAGATAGGGTAAGATGTCGAAGAAGGCAGCGATGAAAGCAACTGCGAATGGATGATCGACACCAATGATGAACAAACCAATCAAGACGATGAAAAACGTGATCGTGATCAACGTGAGCTGCGCTTTAAGATAGCCAAATAAGGCAGATCGTAAGCTCAAGAAGACCGACTCGACACGAGCGAACCAAGGAAGCATCTCGTAGCGCTTCAATCGCATTTCGTACTGGTGCCAATCCTTTGCGATAAAGAACCAAGCGAGTAAGACGATGACGAAAATCAACGCAATCGATGGCAAAGTCGCAAGAACAGATTGAAGCATCATCGCAACACTTTTTGAGCCTTCTCCAATCGCACTCGCAAGCGAACTACCGAGCGATTGAATACTGTTTTGGACCGTATTTTGTTGGGATGGTTCTAATGAACGTAATGCTTCGGACGCATCGTTCCAAATCGGTGCCAGTTTTTCGTTATATAGCTTTTGGAAATACAGACTCAACTCTTGGATTTGTGCCGGTAATTGATTGGCGACAAATACGAGACCGCGAATCAACTGCATGATGATCAAGGCAAGCGAACCGATCAATAAACCACTGATCAAAATGATGGACAACAACGCACCCCATCCACGATTGATCCGTAATCGCTTTTGAAAGAAATCGACGAGCGGACGGCTGAAAAGAGCAAGCAGAAACGCAAAGACAAACGGGTACAAAATGGACGAGAGGCGGATGAGTAACCATCCAACAGCTACGAAGGCGAAGATCACCGTCAAGAACCGGGCCATTTGCCAAAGACGTTCAGTCGACACAAGCAACACCTCTTACTGGATTATGTAGAATTGATATCATCATATCATGTTTAGGTAGGGAACGAGTCATTCAAAAGGAGGAGAAAGCGATGCGTAAAAGAGAAATCGGATTATTTGCTGCATTGATTGCTGCGACATCCGTTGGAATCCGAGAATGGAAGAAAAATCAGGCGTTTGCCAAACGTGTCAAACAAGAGACGGAGGCGCAAGTACGTCAAGCAATCGTGGAGGATCAGACAGATGGAACAGATGAAGATACTGCAACAAAAGGTTGATGCGACGATTCGTTCACTCGGAGGTTATTTTCGACCGCTATCTGGTCTCGCACGCTTGACAGAAGAAATCGGTGAAGTCGGCGAAGCACTCGAACAAAGAGATCAAGAAGCTCTTCGTTCAGAACTTGTCGACGTTTTGATGATCTCGACGTGTCTTGCCAATCAATACGTGACGGATCTTGCGGTGCAACATGAGACACTCGGAACGGTAAACGATGATCAGGATGGTTCCTTTTATCTACTTGTGCATGAAGCTGGTCAAGTCGCACGCGTCATGAATGGATACGAAGGGGATAAACCGCCTAAAGCGAAGGATACAATTGTTCCAATCGGTCATTCTATCGCACGTCTGCAACGGGAATTATTTCGTTTAGCACGACCACTTCAACTCGATTTACTGTCGGAAATCGATCGGACGAATGAAAAGAATCTCAAGCGGGATAAAACACGCTTTGCCTTGACACGTGATCCCATTACCGAAAAAACGATTGATCACTTTCGGAGTGCGACAGGAAGTGAGGCACGTCTCTGGGGAGCCCCTGCGTACGAAGAGGATCAAACGCTAAAGGAGAATATGGAGACGGCACTCCCTTCGCTCCGGCGTTTCCTACGTTGTGCAACGATTGAAGGAATCGAGGCGTTTGTCTTCGAAGCACCGATGGAACGCTCGCGTAGTCTAGTTGAAGTCAAAGAGCTGGCGGATGAAATGGGACGTTTGATCAAGGAACGGACACCGCTTGACTTTAAGGACTCACCGTATCGGTTGGAAGTCTTTGCGCCACAACTCGGTCCAGTCTCGCCGTATCATGCGGAAGACGACTATCGGATGTTTCTTGTTTTCTATGTCGATTAAAAATAAGCCGCCTGCTCGTTTGAGCAAGCGGCTTATTTTTAGTGTGAATGAGACGATGTTGTCTCATTCTGAGTCTGCCATTTTTTCATGAAGCGCTGAATGCGCGCGATGGCTTCTTGCAGTTGTTCGATTGAACTCGCGTAACTTGCTCGGACATAGCCTTCACCACTTGCTCCGAAGACGGATCCTGGAACGACGGCGACGCGCTCAGCGAGCAACAATTGCTCAGCGAACTGCTCACTCGTCAGCCCGGTATGACCAATGTAAGGAAAAGCATAAAAGGCACCGCCTGGTAAGTGCGTCGGGAGACCCGCATCGTTTAACGCCTTGACGAAGTAATTCCGGCGTTGGCGATAACTTGTCACCATATCAGGGACCGTCTTATGACGAGAACGGAGCGCTTCAATTCCTGCAAACTGGACGAGTGTTGGTGCACACATCATTCCATATTGGTGGACCTTCAGCATCGATTGCGTGATCGCAGGTGGTGCGCAAGTAAAGCCGAGCCGCCAGCCCGTCATCGCGAAGGCTTTCGAGAAACCATTGATGATGATTGTCCGCTCCCGCATACCAGGAAGGGTCGCAAAACAAATCGCTTCCGTTTCGTAGGATAGCTCCGCATAGATTTCATCACTGATGACATATAAATCATGCTTTTGAACAAGTAACGCGAGGTCCGCTAATTGATCGCGTGTCATCGTCGAGCCTGTCGGATTCGATGGGAAACAGAAAATGATTGCTTTCGTTTTGTCCGTCAGCAACTGTTCGATCGTTTCCGGTTGAATCGCAAAACCGTCTTCTGCGTGACATGCAGCGGCGACAGGAATTCCTCCAGCAAGTTCGATCAAAGGGGCATATGAAACGAACGCCGGTTCAACGACGATGACTTCATCTCCCGGATTGATCAAACTACGAAACGCAAGGTCAAGTCCTTCCGAAGCTCCGGTCGTGACGATAATCTCTTCCGTCGTCGAATAGGAGATGGCGAACTTTTCTTGCATGTAAAGCGCGATTTCCTGACGTAACTCGAGTAAACCGGCGTTAGCACTGTATGCGGTGTAGCCCTGTTCAAGTGCTGCAAAGCTTGCTTCTCGGACGTTCCATGGCGTGACGAAATCGGGTTCACCGACACCAAGTGAGATGACATCTTCCATCGATCCGGCTAAATCAAAGAAACGACGAATGCCGGATGGGGCTAGCTGTTCGACACGTGTTGATAAAGATTTCATGGAGACACCTTCAATCGTTTGTCGTCATCATCCTGACTGAAGAGAACGCCATCGTGCTTATACGTCTTTAAGCGGAAATGGGTCGTCGTCGAGATGACGGAGTCGAGTGTCGATAATTTTTCAGAAACGAATTGAGACACTTCTTGTAGCGATTTGCCATCAAGTACGACTTGTAAGTCATATGCGCCTGACATCAGATACAGGGACGTCACTTCCGGGAAACGATGGATCCGCTCTGCGACTTCATCAAAGCCGCGTCCCCGTTTTGGTGTGACTTTGACATCGATGAAAGCTGTCACGCCGTGATGGGCATGAATCTTTTGCCAGTCAATGACGGCGGTATAGCCGAGTAGGACACCGTCACGTTTGAATGTTTCGATCGAAGCTGCTACTTCTGACGCTTCCCAATCGAGCATCTGCGCAAGTAAGTTTACGTCCATCGGACCATTTTGTGTTAATAGTGCTAATAATTCGAGTTGTTTTTCGGTGTACATGGAATCACTCACTTTCTGTCAATTGACCATTGAAGGTACGGCGTGTCTGTCGCAATCGTGCGCGTCGTTCTTCCTGAACAATATGGAAGTTCTTCATTTCACGTGTCGGAAGTTGATGTTTTTCGACCAGGCGGTCAAAATAGACGCGTCGCGTTGCGTCTTGTCGTGCCGACTCATGATTGCCGGACGGGTTGAAGGCGTACAGGACGGTTGCTCGTGCCGGATGTAACACTAAATGATCCTTACCGACGCGTAAAATCCAGTCCCAGTCCCAGTAGTTGAAGACGTCTTCATCAAACAGACCGAGTTGATCGTGGAGCGATTTACGGTAGAGCGATCCGGACGGAATGTACGTCGAGTCTTCTCGGATCGTCTCCGGATCATACGGGTACGCGAACGGTTCGGAATGGAGTGCAATCCGGTGACCGTCTTCCCAGCGATACGTAAAGAGCTCCGCGTCCGTATACGTTAGATCCGCGCCGGCTTCGAGATCACCGACTGCCTCTTCGAGATGACTCGGTAATAAGAGGTCATCGTCATCATGAAGTAAGATATACCGACCGGAAGCGAGCATGACACCGTGATTTCGAGCACGGACGTGATGATTTTCAGGTAACTCGACATATGTGATCTGCAGACGATCCTGATAGGCAGAGGTCACTGCTGAGACATCGTCGCCATTATTGTTTAGGACGATGACATCGAAGTCCTGATAGTGTTGACGTGTCAACGCTTCTAGCGCTTCTGCTAGTTCGCGAGGACGATTGTATGTCGGGATGATGATGGATACGGTTGGCATCAGCGATCACTCCTTGAACAAAGACACCTGTTCAGGAACAGGTGTCTTCTTGTTTTTTTACATGTTTGCTTCGATACGTGGTAGCAGCTCATTCCATTCTGCTTCTGGTTCTTTCGTGACCGTCACGAAGTCGCCGTAAGCGAATAGATTATCGATGCCGTCGATCGCGATCAAAGATGCGAGCAACGTATCTTCCGGTGTATCTTCTTTTTTGACACTCGTACTTTTCGCACCGAAGCGCTGTTCCTCGAGCGTGATTTTGACGGAATTCGGGTTTGGTGTGTAATCGACTTGCATAGGTAAGCTCCTTTCAACGTACATACGTATATGCCATATGTCATCTTTTCGTGATAGTTGGATTCAATCCTTCTTCCTCCAAACGGAAGATCGGTACGTTCAGTATATCAGAAAATTCGAAGAGATTATTTTTCTTCTGATAGGAGAAATGACTCATCTTTATTTTAAGGGTTCGCGTGAACTTATAATATGTTTTACTCGCTATCTCAATATATCTCAAAAGGCGTCATGATGCCTTTTTCAAATTGTTTGACCTGAATTTCAAAGCAAGGGGTTATTTTTTTAGATTTCAGTGATAACCTATATCTTGTACATTAACAGGTTTAAAAACGTCTAAAACGTCTATATATAGAGTGATACTTGTAGAGTTCTTTCTATATGTAGGACGTCTTTTTTTAGTTTAGCGTATTTCATCGTGTAATGCGAACCTGTTTAACGATAGAGAATGGGAGTGGTTCATAGTGGCATCTCCACTGAATACAGCACGCATCTTTAAGGGTGCAATGACAATAGAAGACGTATATGTCGTGATTCGACAAGCGACGGAAACGTATCCGGAACTTGATATCGACCGCTATACAGAACGTGCCATCCGAGCGCTTGAAGGGAAGTCCTTACAAGCAGATCAAGTCTATGAACTGTTAACGATGCATGCACTCGATATGTTGAAGGCAGAAGAGCCGAACTGGACATTCGTAGCGACAGCGACTTACTTAAATCGGTTATATCTAGAAGCGGGTGAAAACCGCGGATATGCAGCGGAAGAACGATATGGTTCGCTGTATACATTGATTGAAAAGCTGACAGAAATCGGTATCTTCACGAAACATTTACTGGATGCGTATTCGAAAGAAGACATCAACGAACTGTCGGCAACGATTGATCCTTCCCGCGACCACCTGTTCACATACATTGGCCTTCGGACACTGGCAGACCGGTATCTTGCACGTGATCACGTCAAAAATTTGTACGAGCTACCGCAAGAACGATTCATGGTCATCGCGATGACGCTGATGCAGAACGAACCGAAGGAACGTCGTTTAGAACTCGTCAAAGAAGCCTACTGGGCATTGTCGAACCTCTACATGACGGTCGCGACACCGACGCTTTCGAACGCCGGTAAATCATATGGTCAACTCTCATCATGCTTCATCGATACAGTCGATGATTCGCTACGCGGCATCTATGACTCGAACACGGATGTAGCGACACTTTCTAAGGGTGGCGGCGGAATCGGTGTCTACATGGGGAAAATTCGCTCACGTGGATCAGACATCAAAGGCTTTAAAGGTGTTTCAAGTGGTGTCATCCCATGGATGAAACAATTGAACAATACGGCAGTCAGCGTCGATCAGCTCGGTATGCGCCAAGGATCAATCGCCGTGTATCTTGACATCTGGCATAAGGACATCCTCGAGTTCTTAGATGCGAAGCTCAACAATGGGGACGAGCGACTTCGGACACATGACTTGTTCACGGGCGTTAACTTACCAGACCGCTTCATGCGTGCTGTAGAAGCACGAGAAGACTGGCACCTGTTTGACCCACACGAAATTCGGACGATTATGGGCTTCAGCCTTGAAGATTATTTCGATGAGACAGAACAAGGCGGTAGCTTCACGGAACGATACGAAGCATGTGTCAACGAACCGCGTCTCAGCAAAAAAACAGTCCCAGCGATTGATCTTGTCAAACGCTACATGCGTTCGCAACTTGAGACAGGGACGCCATACATGTTCTTCCGTGACGCCGTTAACCGTGCGAATCCGAATAAACATGCAGGCATGATCTATTCATCAAACCTGTGCTCGGAAATCATGCAAAACATGAGTCCGACGACCGTGACAGAAGAATATACAGAAGACGGTAAAATCATCGTCACGAAGACACCAGGTGACTTCGTCGTCTGTAACTTATCATCGATTGCGCTTGCGCGTGCGGTTCGTTCAGATGTTCTCGAACGATTGATTCCGATTCAAATGCGGATGCTTGATAACGTCATCGACTTGAATACGATCGATGTTCCGCAAGCACAATTGACGAATCAAAAATACCGTGCCGTTGGTCTTGGAACATTCGGTTGGCATCATCTGCTCGCGCTCGAAGGTATCCGTTGGGAATCGGTCGAAGCGGTGCAATACGCAGACCGTCTCTACGAGAAAATCGCTTACTTGACGATCGATGCGTCGATGCAACTTGCGAAAGAGAAAGGCGCGTACCGTCTCTTTGAAGGTTCAGAATGGCAAACAGGAGAGTACATCAAACGTCGCCACTACAAAACGACGGATGAACTCGATTGGGATCGTCTCCAAGCCGACATCACGGCGCACGGGATGCGGAACGCTTACTTGATGGCAGTCGCACCGAACTCATCGACGGCGATCATTGCGGGAAGTACGGCATCGATTGATCCAATCTATAAAAAAGTCTACTCAGAAGAGAAGAAAAACTATAAGATCCCAGTTACCGTTCCGGATTTAACACCGGAAACGAACTGGTTCTATAAATCAGCGTTTGAGATTGACCAGTTATGGAGCATTCGTCAAAATGCTTCGCGTCAGCGTCACATCGACCAAGCGATCAGCTTTAACCTGTACGTGAAAAATAACGTCAAAGCAAAAGAATTACTCGAGATGCACATGGAAGCATGGCAACTTGGGATGAAGACGATCTACTACACGCGTTCGACGACGGTTGAGATCGACGAATGTGAATCGTGTTCATCATAAGATAAGGAGGACGATATCATGAAGGCAGCAATCGTATATGCGTCATTGAGTGGAAACACGGAGGAGGTGGCAGAACTCGTCGCGAAGACGTGTTCTGAGATGGGAATCGAGCCGACGATGTTGTTTGCGGACGAAGTGACGACGTATCAGTTAATGCCTTATGATATCGTCTATTTTGGTTCGTATACGTGGGGAGATGGGCAATTACCCGACGATATGCGCGACTGTCTTAGAACGGTTTTGAAGGAGAGCACGCATGCGATTCCGCAGGCAGCTGTTTTTGGAACAGGGGATAAGATGTTCGTCAAATATTGTCGCGCCGTCGATGAGATGGCGTATCACCTCTCGAAATTCGGGGTCCCGCTTGCCGGAGAACTGTTGAAAATCGAACAGTCACCACGCAATCGCCCGCATCTCGTCAAGGAATGGACAAGACGGACCATTCTTCAATTACAGCAAGAGGGAGTCGAAGCACATGGAACAGCTACAAAAAATCAAACTGCTTGATGCACGTCATCCAAACCGCGCGACAGCAATCATCGGTGGCGAAACAAGTGCCATCGTCAATTGGAATGATATTGCCTATCCACAGTTTTACTCGATCTACAAACAACTGTTATCGAACTTTTGGATTCCAGATGAGATTTCAATGTCAAAAGACATGCAACAATGGAATCAATTGAGTGAACGGGAACAAGATGCATTCAAACGAATCATTGGGCTACTCTCGATCCTTGACTCGGTTCAGACACGCTACATCTTAGAATCAGCGATGTTCACATCGGATTCATCCGTTCATGCGATTCTCGCCATCATCGCGCAACAGGAAGTCGTTCATAATCAATCGTATAGCTACGTCTTATCCAGCTTAGTTCCATTGGCTGAACAAAACCGGATTTTCGATATCGCGAAAGACGATGACATGGTCATGAAGCGTAATGCATTCATTCTTGATTTATACGAAGATTTCCAAAATGACCGGACTCCAGAGAACTTCGCGAAATCACTCGTTGCTTCAATCGTTCTTGAAGGGATCAACTTCTATTCTGGCTTTGCTTTCTTCTATAATCTAGCGCGCCATCAGAAGATGGTCGGAACATCGACGATGATCAGCTATATTCAACGTGATGAATTGCAACACTCGTACTTCATCAGCCAGTTATTACGTGCTGTCTTGTCAGAGCATCCAGAAATCGATGCAGATGGCTCATTCACACAATTCGTCTACGACACATTCAAGCGTGCGGTGGATCTTGAAATCGAATGGAGCGAATATGTCTTGCGTGATCTAGACGGTCTGGACGTCAGTGAAATGCGTGACTATGTCAAATATCTTGCGAACAAACGCCTTCGCGTCATCGGTTTGTCGGATCTCTATGAAGGGCACGACGAAGACGTCATGCCATGGATTCGGGCATATTCAGATGATTCGATGAACGCGACGAAATCGGACTTCTTCGAACAAAAATCACGTTCATATGCGAAGGTAACGGATGCGAATGGATTCGATGACCTATAATTGATGATTGCTTCTACTCTATATTTCCTTTACGCTAGGACAGGTGAGGTTCTGCTCGACTCCTGCGGAAAAACAAGTCGTCATGACCCTGGAAGATGCGACGCATCTGAAGCGGCATGAGGGCTTGTCCGCGGAAAGCGAGCAGACCGAGACTGTCCGTTTTTATTAGAGCGTTTTGAAAGTCGCTCACATCACTTTTCGTTATCTCTTTTTTTAGGTCAATTGAGCAAAAGAACAAAAAAAGGGCCGAACTCGGAAAGTTCGGCAGAATCAGGGGGAATACTTGAAGTCTTGCTACTAAAATGTTCCCTTGTGAAATAAAAAATAAACAAATTCCAAAAATATTTTTTACGATACAAGAAAAGTGTGTTATTATAAGTTGATGAATTTAGTTAGGGAGTGTATACATTATGGCAAACTTTGAAAAAGACCAAGTCGTTACTGGTAAAGTAACTGGTATTCAAAACTTCGGTGCTTTCGTAGCACTTGACGAGCAAACACAAGGTCTCGTCCACATTTCAGAAATCTCACACGATTACGTAAAAGACATCAACGATTACGTAAAAGTTGGCGATGAAGTAACTGTTAAAGTTCTCGACATCGACGAAGCTAACAAAAAAATGAAGCTTTCGATCAAAGCAACTCAGGAAGCTCCAAAACGTGAAGCACGCGCGAAAGGTCCACGCAAAAACGCTGGACGTCGCGATGCAGGTCCTGCTTTCAAACAAGAAGAAGCACCTGGATTCAACGTTCTTAAAGGTAAATTGGAAGAATGGATTGAAAAATCAAACTTCCAAAAATAAGCCACATGAGAGAATCGACATCGGTCGGTTCTCTTTTTTTTTTTGCGATTGTTACATACAATAAGCATTAAATTAGATGCGAAAGGGGAATGTGTGGATAATGTAAGGTGTTCATTACTTATTGAGGAGGCAACACAGATGGAAAACTTTGAATATCGCAATCCAACAAGACTTATTTTTGGTGACGGTCAAGTCAGCCAACTGAAACCACAACTCGAAGCACTCGGTGCGAAGAAAGTCATGCTTGTCTTTGGCGGTGGAAGTATTAAACGTAACGGTGTCTATGATGATGTCACACATGAACTCAATGCGGCAGGAATCGAGTACGTCGAATGCGACGGTGTCGAACCGAACCCGCGCATCGAAACTGCAGAACGCGGAATTAAAATTGCACGTGAAGCAGGCGTTGACGCACTACTTGCACTTGGTGGCGGTTCTGTCATCGACTGCACGAAATTGATCGCAGCAGGTATCCCGTATGAAGGCGAAGCATGGGATCTCGTCATCGGTAAAGCGACACCCAAAACAGTCATTCCATTCGGAACAGTCTTGACGCTTGCAGCGACAGGTTCTGAGATGAACTCAGGATCGGTCATCACGAACTGGAAAACACAAGAGAAATATGGTTGGGGTAGTCCGCTTACGTACCCAACATTCTCAATTCTTGATCCAAAATACACAGTCAGCGTACCGAAAGATCAAACGATCTACGGTATCGTCGATATGATGAGTCACTGTCTCGAACAATACTTCCATCCTGCACATGCACCGGTTCAAGAACGCATGACAGAAGGTGTCATGAAAGCAGTCGTCGAAGCAGCACCAAAACTCGTTAACGATCTCGAAAACGTGGAACTTCGTGGAACAATTCT
The DNA here is from genome assembly GCF_002440475.1 of Exiguobacterium sp. UBA6282. Taxonomy (NCBI): domain Bacteria; kingdom Bacillati; phylum Bacillota; class Bacilli; order Caryophanales; genus Exiguobacterium; species Exiguobacterium sp. UBA6282. The sequence goes on from NZ_DJUM01000024.1 coordinate 60,772, forward strand.
CTTTGCTGGTACGATGGCGCTCAACGGTGTTCTTCAAATGGGAGCACGCGGCGACTGGGCATCACATAACATCGAACATGCTGTCTCGGCTGTTCATGACATCCCACATGCGGGTGGACTCGCGATTCTCTTCCCGAACTGGATGCGCCACGTACTCGACGAATCAAACGCACATCGTTTCGTCACACTCGGTGAGAACGTCTTTAACGTCGACACAGAAGGTAAATCAGAGATGGAAGCAGCACATGCGACAATCGACGCGATTAGTGCTTTCTGGACATCACTCGGCGCACCAAACCGTCTTGCGGATTACGACATCAAAGAAGATACAGTCGATTCAATCGTCAAGTCAGCAATGACTCGCGGCGACTTCGGAAACTTCAAATCACTCGGAAACGAGGATGTTCGTCAAATCGTGACAGCTGCCCTATAACAACTCGTAACATTTGCTAATCTTTTCACAAAAGACTTGAACGACCTTCCTTCTTGCGTTTTAATGAAAAGGAAGGTCGCATTTCGTTGCGAATGAATAAGGAGGACGATGGCATGTCAACAGTACGTTTTGATTATTCGAAAGCCCTACAATTCGTAGGTCAACATGAAGTAGAACACATGACGGAGACCGTAAAGACGCTCCACCATGCGATTCATGCAGGAACAGGTGCAGGAAGTGATTTCTTAGGATGGGTAGATCTTCCGACGAACTACGATCAAGCGGAGTTTGCACGTATCCAAGCGTCTGCAGAAAAAATCAAGTCGGATTCTGATGTGTTGCTAGTCGTCGGAATCGGCGGTTCGTATCTCGGTGCACGTGCGGCAATCGAGATGCTTGGACACTCATTCCATAACTTGTTATCAAAAGACGAGCGTAAAGCACCACAAATCATCTATGCAGGGCATAATATCTCATCAACGTATCTGCATGATTTATTTGAAGTACTTGAAGGAAAAGATGTATCGGTCAACATTATCTCGAAATCAGGTACGACGACAGAACCAGCAATCTCGTTCCGTCTCTTGAAAGCATTCATGGAAGAAAAGTACGGTAAAGCAGAAGCGAAACACCGGATTTACGCAACAACGGACAAAGCCCGCGGTGCATTAAAAACACTCGCAGATTCTGAAGGATACGAAACATTCGTTATTCCAGATGATGTCGGCGGACGTTTCTCTGTGTTAACGCCAGTTGGTCTATTACCGATCGCAGCAGCAGGAATTTCGATCGAAGAGTTAATGCAAGGGGCACGTGACGCACAAGAGCGCTACGCGAGCGAAAACCTAGCTGACAACGAAGCGTACCAATACGCAGTCGTTCGAAATGCATTGTATGCGAAAGGGAAAACGATCGAGCTACTCGTCAACTACGAACCAGCACTTCATTACGTATCAGAGTGGTGGAAGCAATTGTACGGCGAATCTGAAGGAAAAGACTTCAAAGGGATTTTCCCAGCAGCAGTTGATTTCTCGACCGATCTTCATTCAATGGGACAATATGTCCAAGAAGGTCGTCGTGATCTGTTTGAGACAGTCATTAAAGTCGGACAAGCGCGTCACGCGTTGACGATTGAAGAAGACGCTCAGGACCTTGATGGATTGAACTTCCTCGCAGGACAGTCGATTCAGTTCGTCAACGATAAGGCAGCAGAAGGCACATTGCTTGCGCACACGGACGGACAAGTTCCGAACCTGACAGTCGAACTTCCAGAGATGACACCGTATCACCTCGGATTCCTGTTCTACTTCTTCGAAAAAGCATGTGCGATGAGTGGTTACCTCCTTGGAGTAAATCCATTCGATCAGCCAGGCGTCGAAGCGTACAAGAAAAATATGTTCGCTCTTCTTGGAAAACCAGGATTCGAAGCAGAAAAAGCAGAACTCGAAGCACGTTTGAAGTAATACAAAACGACAGTCGATTGTTCCTTAGTGGAACATCGGCTGTTTTTTTTACGTTCACGAGATGAGGACGAGTAATCATTTTCCAGATTTATAGGCAATCCTAGCGTTTTCACTTTTAGAATACCCGTGAAACAGGTAAAGTGAAGTTAGAAGAAGAAATGAGGTGCACGTACGTGATTACATTCTTGGATTATTATCAAAATCAAGTGGAGTTAAGTTTTGAGGACCATCCGTTCTCGGATCGCCCTCTACATGTGTGGGTCATTGCCGTGTACGAAGGGAAATGGTTGCTGACCCATCATAAGCAACGCGGATATGAATTTCCGGGTGGGAAGGTTGAACCGGGTGAAACGGCAGAAGAAGCCGCACGTCGTGAAGTGATGGAAGAGACAGGCGGAAAAATCGATTCCTTGAAGTACATCGGGCAATATCGTGTTGCCGGAAAAGGGGATACGATCATTAAAAATATCTACTTCGCGCAAATCGAATCGCTGTCATCCCATTTGGCTGTAGATGAAACAGATGGTGCTTTTCTGTTCGAGGAACTCCCTGATCGTCTCGATACGAACCGACAATACAGTTTCATGATGAAGGACCGCGTCCTTCCAGAGACACTCCGTGTACTTAGCGAACGCCGATTGGTTTGAACTTCCGCGGCAAGGTCCGTTTCGGACGTTTCGGATGTTCTATACGACGACAGACGGGGAGCGCGTCGGTGCCTATATCGTACTTCCGCAAGTCGCGAACGGACAGGGGATTCTCTACTTGCGAGGTGGCACACGATCTATCGGAATGGTTCGACCGACACGGCTGCTCGCGTTCGCGCAGGCTGGTTTTTTCGTCATGGCACCTTTCTATCGGGGAAACTTAGGCGGAACAGGAAAAGAAGATTTCGGACATCGGGATGTCGAAGACGCATGCAGTGCTTTCGATTGGTTGCAACAACGTGTCTCGCATGTTCATGCATTCGGATTTTCTCGTGGGGGGCAAATGGCATTACTCCTGGCTCATCATCGTCCAGTTTCGCGGACGGTGTCGTGGGCAGGCGTGACCGAGTTGACATGGACCTACGAGGAGCAGAAGACGATGCAAAAAATGTTGCGTCGCTATACGGGGGGGACACCAGACACCGTACCTGAGGCGTATAAGGTGCGCTCGCCGCTTCATGTCGCTCCTCAAGGTGAAGTATTATTGATTCACGGTGCGTATGATGAGAACGTTCGTTTACGACATGCGACGGCTTATGCTGCACGTCATCCCGACCAAACCCTGCTTCAGACTTATGCGTATGCACATCAGTTCCCGATCCATGAAAAATTACGTGTGACGCGTGATATTTTGACTTGGTTCGAGACAGGCATTTGGAACCGATATGATACATGATTCAAGCAATACGACGTTTGTCGTATTGCTTTTTGTATTTTGGAAGATGAAGCATAGAGATTGAAAAAACAGACCATTGATACATTGTAAAAAACAATAATCTCCTAAAAAGTAAACTTTGATATAATAGAAACCATCTGAGGACAATGGAGGGGGCAGGAGAACGATGGATATCTTATTAGCACGTCAACCCATCGTTAATCGAGTTGGATCAATTGATGCATTTGAATTATTGTATCGTTCGATTGAACAAATGACTATTTTTGATGGGGATTTAGCGACGATGGATGTATTGACGAATACACTCGTCCATATGGGGGTGGAACATGTCGCGGAAGGAAAAAAACTTTTCGTCAACTTTACGTCAGATTTGTTGAAAAGTGATCTGATTCATTATTTAGATCCTAACCGATTCGTCATTGAAATTTTAGAGACAGTTGATATTGATACTGAAATGTTGTCTGTTCTGCATAGTTGGAAAGAAGCAGGCTTCACATTAGCACTTGATGATTTTGTGACAGATTTACTTCGACAGCACGGAGCGGAATTGTTTGCGTTGATCGATTTAATTAAAATCGACATCGAGGCAATTTCCCCTCGCGAGCAAAGTGCCATTTTGCATATCGTTCGACGTAATTATCCTCATATTAAGATGCTTGCTGAACGTGTCGAGACGCACGAGGACCATACACGTTGTCTTGATATGGGGTATGACTGGTTCCAAGGCTATTTTTATGCTAAACCGATGCTGATGAAAGGGAAAGCTGTTCCACCACAATTGCCGGTGTTGTTAAAGATGCTGAAGTGGCTTGATACGGATGAGAAGTACGATGAAGTCATTGATGAAATCGAAGCCAATCCGTATATCAGCATCCAGGTATTACAACTAATCAATTCTCCGGGAGTGGGATTACGCAATACGGTTAGTTCCGTTCGTCAAGCGATCTCACTACTTGGCTTCGCTCAACTTAAAAGCTGGATTTCGTTGATTGTCTTACGTGAAATGAAGCTCGCAAGTCCTTATGAATGGTCGAATGAGTTGCTGCGATCTTCCTTACATTGCGCAAAGCTCTGTGAGTTGTTTGCAACAGAAACAAGGACGCTGCAACAAGAGAGTGCCTATATGATCGGCTTGTTATCGCATATCGATGCGTTATTGTCCGTTGATATTGACGACATCATCGATCAATTGCCAATCGAGGATTCCTTGAAGATTGTCCTCCAAGGAAAAGACCATCCGTTCCGGGATTGTCTAGTGCTTGCGATCAGCGCAGATCGCGGTGATTTCGAACAGTTCGAATTGCTCAGTCAACGGTTAGGTGTATCACTTTCGCGAGCATATGCGTTACTGACGGAAAGTCAGGAGTGGCTTATGCAAAAAGAGATGCATCTTCAAGAAGAGACAGATGCCATTCTATAAAAAAAGAGCCCTGAGGCTCTTTTTTTATAGACATGGACCTGCTGACTTGATCGCATCCGTCGCACTTTCGAAACGAAGGAAATTATGTTGGAATTTCTCAGCAAGCGAACGCGCTTGTGTGTTGTATTCGTCAGGATTTGACCAGACGCGTACCGGATTGAGTAATTCACTTGGAACACCAGGAACTTCAAGTGGCATATGAAGTCCGAAGATTGGGTGCTCTTCTGTTGGAATCGCTGCAAGTGTTCCGTTGACGGCAGCGTTGACCATCGTCCGTGTATACGATAGCTTCATTCGACTACCTGTCCCGTAAGCACCGCCTGTCCAGCCTGTGTTGACGAGATAAACGGTCACACCGTGACGATCAATCAGTTCTCCGAGCATCGTCGCATACTTTTCAGGTATCAGTGGAAGAAATGGTGAACCGAAGCATGTCGAGAACGTTGCTTCCGGTTCCGTGATACCACGCTCTGTTCCAGCAAGTTTTGATGTATAACCTGATAGGAAATGATACATCGCTTGTTCTTTCGTCAATTTACTGATCGGAGGCAAGACGCCATACGCATCAGCCGTCAAGAAGACAATCGTCTTCGGATGACCAGCCCGTGATGGAACAGCGATGTTATCGATCGCTGTGATCGGATAAGCAGCACGTGTATTTTCTGTCAACGATGTGTCATCATAATCAGGATGACGAGATTCATCGAGCACGACGTTTTCAAGGACAGTTCCGAAACGGATCGCATCAAAAATTTGCGGTTCTTTTTCGCGTGACAGATTGACCGTCTTCGCATAACATCCACCTTCAATGTTGAAGACGCCGTCATGCGACCAACCATGCTCATCGTCACCGATCAATTGACGGCTATCGTCTGCTGACAGGGTGGTCTTACCAGTACCGGATAGACCGAAGAACAAGGCGACGTCGCCTTCGTGTCCGACGTTTGCTGAACAGTGCATCGAAAGGACATTTTCTTGTGGTAAGAGGTAGTTCATGACGGAAAAAATCGATTTTTTGATTTCGCCCGCATATTCGGTTCCGCCGATCAAGACGATCCGGTGTTCAAACGACATGGCGATGAATGTCTCGGAATTCGTTCCGTCAACGGTAGGATCTGCTTTGAAATGTGGCGCGTAGACGACCGTGAACGGTTCGAAGGCAGCCACTTCAGGATACTCGCGTAAAAAGAGTTGTTTGGCAAACAGGTTATGCCAAGCGTATTGTGTGAGCACACGAACCGGAAGGGTGAAGTGCGTATCTGCCCCAGCAGCAGCTTCTGTGTAGTAGAGCTGATCGGCTTCGTTCATGTAACGAAGAACCTTTTGTAACAATTGTTCAAATTTGTCTCCATCCATCGGTTGGTTAACATGACCCCAATCGATGTGAGACTCGCAGGAAGAATCACGGACGATGAACTTATCTTTCGGTGAACGACCTGTAAATTTCCCCGTTTCTACAGATAGTGCGCCGTTCTCAGCAAGGACACCTTCTTCGTTTCGAATCGCATGTTCGACAAGTTCAGCAACAGATAGTTGTTTGAACACATGCTCTTTCTTGAGTAGTTCTTCGATATTCAGGACCGTCATCGGCATCCTGACCCCACCTTTCCCCTACGTTGGTTTTGGCTCACTGCATTTAGTATGACACATTCATTATATATGACATACTAAAGGGAGCGCAATCATTTTCTGGTGCTGATTTCTATTTATCTGGAAACGCTTTCAGCATTAATAGTTTAACATCTCTTTTAAAAAGTTTCGACTAGAATTTGAAACCTTGCTTGACAGAGTAGGTACAACTTTATATCATGTAATTCGTAACGGATACTCTTATTCTGAGCAGGTGGAGGGAACAAGGCCCGAAGAAACCCGGCAACCGTCCTACATTAATTCATATATTAATGAGGGAAAAGGTGCTCTCCTGAAGCGAAGTAAACACTTCGAACGATAAGAGGGTAAAGGAAGAACGCACAACCTTTCCCTGACCATTTTTTGGACTTGGAAAGGTTTTTTTCATTTTACCGTCCCACTCAACTAGGGGAAATGAGTACACCGTCAAATTCTTTTTTGGGAGGGTCATACATGACAAACCTTAATCGCCGACTATTCACGTCGGAGTCAGTCACTGAAGGTCATCCAGATAAAATCTGTGACCAAATTTCGGATTCAATCCTCGATGCGATTCTTGCAGCGGATCCAAACGCACGTGTTGCGGCAGAAACTTCTGTTACAACAGGTCTCGTTCTCGTTGCAGGTGAGATCACGACATCCACTTACGTCGACATTCCAAAAGTCGTTCGTGAAACGATTCGTGAAATCGGCTACACACGCGCGAAATACGGTTTCGATGCGGATACATGTGCTGTATTGACATCGATCGATGAGCAATCAGCAGATATCGCTCTTGGTGTCGACCAAGCGCTTGAAGCACGTGAAGGTAGCATGTCTGATGCAGAAATCGATGCAATCGGTGCAGGAGACCAAGGTCTTATGTTCGGTTACGCAACGAAAGAAACACCAGAACTCATGCCACTTCCAATTTCGCTTTCGCACCGTCTCGCACGCCGTTTGGCAGAAGTGCGTAAAAACGGTCAACTCGACTACCTTCGTCCGGACGGAAAAACACAAGTCACGGTCGAATACAACGAGAACAACGAGCCGGTTCGTGTCGATACGATCGTCATCTCGACACAACATGCGGAAGAAGTTACGCTTGAGCAAATCCAAGCTGATTTGAAAGAACACGTCATCACACCGGTCATCCCGGCTGAATACATCGACGCAGCAACGAAATTCTTCATCAACCCAACTGGTCGTTTCGTCATTGGCGGACCACAAGGAGATGCTGGATTGACTGGTCGTAAGATCATCGTTGATACGTATGGTGGATACGCACGCCACGGCGGTGGAGCATTCTCAGGTAAAGATCCAACAAAAGTCGACCGTTCAGCTGCATACGCAGCACGTTACGTCGCGAAGAACCTCGTTGCTGCAGGTCTTGCAGACAAAGCAGAAGTTCAACTTGCGTACGCAATCGGTGTCGCGCACCCTGTATCAATCGCAGTTGATACATTCGGCACAGGAAAACTTCCTGAAGCACAACTCGTCGAATTGGTTGCTGAAAACTTCGATCTTCGTCCGGCTGGAATCATCAACATGCTTGATCTCCGTCGTCCGATCTATCGTCAAACAGCTGCATACGGTCACTTCGGTCGTACAGATGTTGAGCTTCCATGGGAGCAAACAGATAAAGCAGCAGTTCTTGAAGAACAAGCAAAACGTTTCGCATAATCAAAAAGTCCGGAAATCCTATGTGGGTTTTCGGGCTTTTTTGTTTCCGCGGAACTTTGCAGGAAACGAATGTTTTTTCTAGAAAAGGGTAAAAGTACATGAGTCGATTTGTATGAGTATAAAGGGGGGTTCCGATTATGGAAATACGCGAAGCTATTCCAGCTGATGCAGGACGTATTCATGACATTGCTATCACATCTTGGTTGGATACGTATGAAGAAATCTATTCCGAACGTTCGAAAGCGCATTTCGTGCAGGAGGCGTATCCGCAAGAAGAAGTCGTTCGTGCGATCCGGACGGCGGAAGAAGCACGGGGAGAGTATTTTTATGTCGGAATCATCGACGAGGAAATCGTCGGTTTCATTCATGCTGTTGATGTCGAAGGAACATGGGAAATCATTCGGCTTTACGTCTTGCCGGAATATCAGCAAAACGGAATCGGAAGACGTCTGATTCGTGAACTCGAACGACAAGGAGCCGTCCCACTCGAAGTCTACGTGGAAGCACGTAACTATAAAGCGCGTCAATTCCTGACCTCATTTGGTTTTGAAGAACTTAGTGAGATGACGGAAGAAGTGTTTGGGCAAGCGGAATCAGTCGTTCGTCTTCGTCATGTTGCCTCGTGAAATCCGTCTCGGGACGGTTTCGTTTGCGTTTGAAATAAGGTATCGTGAAAAGGAAGTATGAAGTGAAGAGGTGAGTTTGTGGTTGAACAACCAACAGGAATCATCGTATTAGTCTATCCGTTACAACTGCGTGCCCGTCCGAGTGAAGCTTTGATTCGAGTACTCGAAAGAGAGTATGAAGTGCTACTCGTCGACGCACCACGTCGCATTTCGTTTGAAGAGCACGGTCAACTATTAAAAGAAGCATTACGCGAAGCAGGAAAACGAAAGCTACCGATTCATATCATCGCCTGTAGCATGGGGGCACTCGTCGTCAATCGTCTGTTGCAAGAATATGAACTACCAGTCGCAAGTCTTGCGTTCGTTTCACCATTGTTTGATTGGCATCCGTCGAAACAACTCGGAGGTGTCAAACAAGTCTTCGCGAGTGCGTTTGATCGTTTCCGTCCTGATGCGCCACTCGGTACGTTGCCGTTTGGTCAAAGTACGGAAGATACCGTTCGCATCGGTGAACTGACGTATGCGCAGTACCGGGAAATCGAAGAAGAGATCGTCGTACATGACGAGGAACGAAAAAAACTGCCTCGTGTAAACTTGGCTTGTTTTTATGCACCAGACGATCAGTTCGCAGACGTCAAACTGACACTCGAAGTATGTCGGAAAATGGGTGGCGATCAGATTTACTTACAACGTCTACACGGTTTCCCGCATTTCAGCTTTGAACGGTTGAATACACGGTTTGCGGAAAAATTATTGTTGTTTTTTAAATTAGTCGAAGAATGAAAAAAGTGATGGTTTCCATAGCGGAAGCCATCACTTCTTTATTTCTACTGTCAGCGCACTTTTTTCTCGATCGCGATGATGAACGGTGGATGATTCTGTTGATTCAAGAAGCGGTACTGAAGAACGGCATAACCTTGCTGATCAAGGGCTGTGACGTAATCGAGGACAGCATCGCGTTCCCGTTTTCCTTCAAGATGACCGTGATAGACGACAAGGACGACAAGACCACCAGGTGCAAGTACCGGGAGGAGAGCGTCGAGTGCTTCAAGCGTCTCTTCACCTGTCGTCGTGATCGATTTATCACTTCCAGGCAAGTATCCGAGATTGAAGACGCCGGCACGAACAGGCCGTCGTTCGTCCGAAAGACGCGCACCAACATGGATGTGACTTTCGTGATAAAGATCGACACGTTCTAACATTCCGGCTTCGTCGAGACGTCGTGTCGATTCCTCGATGGCTTGAGCTTGGACGTCGAACGCAAGGACTCTACCTTCTGGACCGACGCATTCTGCTAAGAACTGCGTATCATGTCCATTTCCGGCAGTCATATCGACGACGCAGTCACCAGGTTCGATGACGGACTCCAGTAATTGTTTCGTATAAGGTAGTACACGGGCAAGTGACATGGCATAGACTCCTGTTCCTATGGGCTGTTTTTCTCTTTATACATGATCATCGTATGTATGATTCCTCCTGCATTATACCATCTTTTGAGTCATTGACGAAAAGTGAAGTGGCTTGACAGGCGTGGGAGGGATTGCGTAAAGTGGCAAGGTTGAGAATGAAATAGGAGGACCAAAGGTATGCCAAAATTACCAAAAGCGGTCTGGATCCTCGTCCTTGCGATGGCCATCAATACGACGGGATCCTCTTTTTTATGGCCGTTCAATACATTATATATTCATGAATATTTAGGGGAGTCGATGACAAAAGCCGGAATGGCGTTATTCGTCAACTCAGCCTTAGCAATCGTTGGGAACTACTTAGGCGGAAAAGCGTTTGACCGACTCGGTGGAAAGAAGACGCTTGTCATCAGTGTCATCGGACTTGTCCTGTCTTCCGTCGGCTTGTTGCTATTTCATCAGACGTATATTGGATACGTCGCGATGCTTGGATTGATTGGATTCGTCGGTGGGATGGTTTTCCCAACGATCTACGCAATGACGGGCGTCATCTGGCCGGAAGGCGGACGCCGCGCCTTTAATGCGATCTATGTCGCGCAAAACGTCGGTGTAGCCCTCGGGACAGCTGTTAGTGGTCAAATTGCTGCTTTTTCGATTCAGTACATCTTCATCGCCAATCTCGTTCTCTATATCGTCTTTGCCATCATTTTGTTTGTCGGTTTGTCCTGGATTCAGGCGCCAGCGCGGATGCATGCGGCACATGACGAGATCGAAACGACACGCACACCACTTTCGCGCGGATCCGCACGGACGATGTTGCTCGTTTCGATCGGTTATGCCTTACTTTGGTTCGTTTATGTGCAATGGCAAGGGACCTTTGCTGTCCATACGAAATCGCTCGGTGTCACGATTTCCGAGTACTCGATTCTTTGGACAATCAATGGAGCGCTTATCGTGTTCGCACAACCTTTATTAACACCAATTCTTCGTTGGTTTGGAGATGATTTGAAACGCCAACTGATGACCGGGACAGGCATCTTCCTTCTCTCTTATCTGATTGTTCCGTTTGCAGGCGGCTTCAAGATGTTCCTCGTGGCGATGATCATTCTGACAATCGGTGAGATGTTCATCTGGCCAGCGGTTCCTGCAATGGCGGCGCGACTTGCGCCAATCGGAAAAGAAGGAGAATTCCAAGGATACGTTAATATCGCTGCTTCAGCAGGGCGGATGATCAGTCCGACAGTTGGAGGTTTGATCTACGATTTATCAGGTATGTCAGCAGTTTTCTTGACCTTAATTGGATTGATCCTGTTAGCAGGAGTTGTTTTCCTTCGTGCTATTCCTAAAACCACATCATGAGCTTTATCTTGTGAGACAGCGGACAATAGATCAGCTGTCTTTTGTTACATCATTCGTTCGAAAATTATAAAACAAACATTTAATAATATGGAATATTTCGGCAAAGAAACGGGTACTTTCTAATCAAGAACTTGAAAAGAAAGGTCATATGAACGTTGCTTCTTTTTGACTGGAGGTGCACGGATGGAAAGGTGTCAATTCATCACAGATGCCGCAACTTGGACGACACACGTACAGAAACAGCCTCTTGATATCTTCTATAGTCACCAATACGTCACGCTCAACGCTAGACCGTCTGAGCAAGCGGTATTATTTCTTTATGAAGGTCATGCAGGAACACTGTTTTATCCTTTTTTGAAGCGTCGTATTTTTGATACGCCTTATTCAGATCTCATTACTCCGTACGGCTATGGCGGACCGGAAATCATCGGTCGACTGACTGCGTCCGAGATCCAGCAGGCTCGTTTATCCTTTGAGAGGTGGGCGGAGCAAGAATCGATCGTCTCGGAAATGATCCGCTTTAATCCATTAACAGGTAATGAACGGTTTATGCAGGACTGGACAAAAGTTTCCTTCATCCGTCATACGACGAGTATTGATTTGCGTCCTTCACTTGAAGATATCATGCAGACATTTCATAAGAAGACGAGAAGCATGATTCGTAAATCGCTTGCTTCACCCTTAACCGTCAGAACAGGAACGCGGGACGATCTACCTGTTTTTTTAGCGTTGTATCATGAAACGATGGACCGGAAGAATGCCTCGGCTCATTATTATTTTACCGCGACGTATTTTGAGCAATTGATGGAGACGAACCCACTTTGTGAGCCCTTATTACTGATGGCGGAAATCGACGGAAAAGCGGTTGGGGGATACTTCGTATTGCTTGGAAAAGAATACGCCCACGGTCATTTGATCGGCTGTAAGCGGGATGAAGCGAAAATGTTCCCGAATCAGCGACTTGAGTACGAAGCAATTCTTCAGGCAAAAGCACGGGGACTCGTCGAACAACATCTTGGGGGCGGGTATCAAGAACGGGATAGTCTTTTTGAGAGTAAATGCCGTTACACTGGATATCGACTATTTGAGTATCATCAAGGAAAATCCATCCTGCAGCCATCACTATATGATTTGCTCTGCGTACGATACGGATCAAATGCTGATTCCGATTATTTTCCGGCGTATCGACAAGCTGGTATTCAGGTGGCAACTAGTTAAATAGATAATGAGAGTATGAAAACGACTACATCGTGTAGTCGTTTTTTTGATATGCTGAAGTCAGGATCGATCAATAAAGGGGGAGTTATCGTGAAAAAACGCGGTCTGATTTTTGATATGGACGGGGTTATCTTAGATAGTGAGATTCGCTACTTTGAAGTGCATCAACAGATGTTCAAAAGGTTATCGATTCCGCTTGATCCGGTTCAGTATGCAACGTTCATGGGAAAAACAGGAGATGAAATGTGGGAAGAACTCGTCGCCCAGCATCAGCTGAAAGAAACAGCTAGTGCGTTGCTTGAGGAAGAACATCGCTTGTTTCAAATTCATGCAAAGCCGGAAGAGTGTGGATTAAAAAAAGGCGTCACACAAGTCATCGAACAAGCGGCGACTCTTGGTTACGATATCGGCATTGCTTCTTCGAGTTCACTTCAGAAAATCGAACGTGTCATCCGTCATTATGGGCTTCCGATCACGCACTACGTCAGTGGAGAAGAAGTCATCCGTTCGAAACCGGATCCCGCGATTTTTCGACTTGCGGCAGAGCGGATTGGACACGCACCCGAGAACTGTCTCGTCATTGAAGACGCTGCGAACGGGATGATTGGTGCGAAAGCAGCAGGCATGGAAGTGATTGCGCTTCTTGATGACCGGATGCCAACGCAACGCTTAGAGCAAGCAGATCATGTCGCGCAATCACACGCAGAAATCGAGGAAATTTTACGGAAGCGTTGACGCTTGAGGAAGAAACAGATTACACTAGAAAAAGATAGTCAAATGCATGGAACTGAAGTAGTAGGGGAAAGGTGCCGTCAAGAGAGCTGGTGGAAGGTGCGAACCAGTCGGTAACAACCGTGAACTCGTCAGGGAGCACGATTCGTGAAGTCGTAGTAGCGAATCCGGTCTTTCACACCGTTATCCGTGAATCAAGCGGTCTGTCATAGACAGACAACGTGGGTGGTACCGCGGAAGCCAAACCGGTCTTTCGTCCCTTTTCTTAGGGGCGGAAGACCGGTTTTTTTAGATTAGAGGAGGAAAAGACATGCCGTACAATCATCGCGAAATTGAACCGAAATGGCAGGCGCGTTGGGATCAAGACAACGCCTTCGTCACGACAGAAGATCCAGAAAAAGAAGGGTTCTATGCCCTTGATATGTTCCCGTATCCGTCAGGTGCTGGACTCCATGTTGGTCATCCGGAAGGTTACACAGCAACGGATATCCTCGCACGGATGAAGCGGATGCAAGGATACAATGTCCTTCACCCAATGGGATGGGATGCGTTCGGATTACCAGCAGAACAATACGCGCTCGATACAGGAAACGATCCACGCGAATTCACAGCGAAAAACATCGAGACGTTCAAGCGTCAGCTTAAAGAACTTGGATTCTCGTATGACTGGGATCGTGAAATCAACACAACGGATCCAAAATACTACAAATGGACGCAGTGGATCTTTACGAAGTTGTATGAAAAAGGACTTGCCTTCGTAGACGAAGTCGCAGTCAACTGGTGCCCGGCACTTGGAACTGTCCTTGCGAATGAAGAGGTCATCGACGGATTATCCGAACGCGGAAATCATCCGGTTGTGCGTGTTCCGATGCGTCAATGGGTATTGAAAATCACGGAATATGCGGATCGCCTTCTTGAAGATCTGGATGATCTCGATTGGCCGGATTCTGTCAAAGAGATGCAACGCAACTGGATCGGGAAATCTGAGGGTGCTGAGATTGATTTCACGATTGATGGACATAAAAAACAAGTCACGGTCTTTACGACACGTCCGGACACGATCTTCGGTGCGACGTATCTAGTACTTGCACCGGAGCATCCATTCGTAGCTGACATCACGACAGCGGATCACAAGGAAGCCGTCGATGCGTACATTTCGCAAGTCCAAACGAAGTCAGATCTCGAGCGAACGGATTTAGCGAAGGAAAAAACGGGTGTCTTCACGGGTGCTTTTGCGGTCAATCCGATCTCAGGCGATCGTCTTCCAATCTGGATCGCTGATTACGTCCTTGCTTCTTACGGAACAGGTGCGATCATGGCTGTTCCAGGACACGATGAGCGCGACCACGAATTCGCGAAACAATTCGACTTACCGATCGTTGAAGTCGTCGCGGGTGGAAATGTCGACGAAGCAGCCTACACAGGAGAGGGCGAACACGTCAACTCGCATATGCTTGATGGACTTGGGAAACAAGAAGCAATCGAGACGATGATCGCTGAACTCGAAACGAACCAAGTCGGTCGTAAAAAAATCACGTATCGACTCCGAGACTGGTTGTTCAGTCGTCAACGGTATTGGGGCGAGCCGATTCCAGTCGTTCATATGGAAGATGGTTCAATGAAAACACTCAATCAAGAGGAATTACCGCTTGAACTTCCAATCATTCCAGAAATCAAACCGTCTGGTACGGGCGAATCACCACTTGCGCTTGCTGAAGACTGGTTGGATTACACAGATCCTGAAACAGGAATGAAAGGCCGTCGCGAGACGAATACGATGCCACAATGGGGCGGAAGCTGCTGGTACTACCTTCGTTTCATCGATCCACACAATGAAGAAGCGATTGCGGATCCAGAAAAATTAAAATACTGGCTTCCAGTCGATATTTATATCGGTGGGGCAGAGCATGCTGTTCTCCATTTGTTGTATGCACGGTTCTGGCATAAAGTCTTGTATGATGCAGGCGTCGTACCAACAAAAGAACCATTCCAGAAGTTATACAACCAAGGAATGATCCTTGGAGAGAACAACGAGAAAATGTCAAAATCTCGCGGTAACGTCATCAACCCAGATGAAATCGTCAAGTCGCATGGTGCTGATACGTTACGTTTATACGAAATGTTCATGGGACCACTCGATGCATCGGTTGCCTGGTCTGAGAACGGTCTTGACGGAGCGCGTCGTTTCCTCGATCGCGTTTGGCGCTTGTTCGAACGGACAGCAGACATTCAAGACGTCACGGAAGTCGATGCTGACTTCGAACGGACATACCACCAGACCGTCAAGAAGGTCACGGAAGACTTCGCGAACATTCAGTTCAACACCGGGATTTCGCAACTCATGGTCTTCGTCAACGAAGCGAATAAACAGCCGGTTCTCCCGCGTCACTTCCTTCGTGGATTCATTCAATTGTTAACACCAGTCGCACCGCACCTTGGTGAAGAACTGTGGGAACAACTTGGCTTTGAAGAGACATTGACGTATGCGGCATGGCCAACATTCGATGAATCAAAACTTGTCAGCGATACGATGGAATTCGTCATTCAAGTGAACGGTAAAGTTCGCTCGAAAATCGAAATCAACATCGATGCGACAAAAGAAGAAATCGAAGCACTTGCCTTTGCTGATGAAAAGACACAAGAATGGATTGGCGACAAGACGGTTCGGAAAGTCATCGTCGTACCGAAAAAATTGATCAATATCGTGGCGAACTAAGCCATAACCCCTTTCATTCACTTGATGCGAATGGAAGGGGTTTCTTCATTTCCGTCGCAAGTCCGCTTTTTTTTTGAACGTCCTTCTGCTACACTGAATCAGAAACCGAGAAAGAAAGGCGATTATCATCAATGAAACGATCTTATATAGTCTATACAACGATTTTTGCTGTCGTTTCGGGGTTGATTCTTTGTATACTGCTCGTCTTCTCGAAGCCAGAGACGTTGTCACGTATTCAGGAAACGTTCGCGAAAATCGAGACGCAATCGAAGCATCAGGCAGCTGTCAAACAGGTGCCACCGAAAACGCCTTCAGCCATTCCGAATCCAGAAGAACCGTTAATTAAAAATGTTCAACAGATGTTATATGATGATTCCATAGGTTCGTACCTCGTCGTAACAGAGGACTACCGTTTCTTTGAAATCAGTGGAACTGGAGAACGCATCAATGCGACGTTTCAGTTGGAAGAAGGGAAACTCTTATTGTCTGGTCTTGACGGGATGACACTCGTTGACGGAGAGACAGTCGCTTTATTGACGTCGAATCAAATTCTAGTCACGATTAAACGAAAAGATGGCGTCTGGAGCGAAGAAAAACGCGAAAAAGTACAAGGGACGACGATTCGAGACAGTTTCCATGGTCTTGGATATGATGCGAAGAAAAAAGAATTCTATACAATCAATCAAATTCGCTCGATTGGTCGTGTTGAATTGACTTACTTTGCAATGAAAGAGGACAAAATCAAGATTGATCCAGATGCTTCGGAAAAGAAGAAGCGTGCCTTAAAGAAAAAGCAAAAACCACCGTACTTGTCGATCATCAAACGAGAGAAAATCGAAGCGGCGAGCGGAATGCGAAGTGATGCGAAAAAAGCATTTGAATCCAGATTCCGTCCGATTGGTCTTGCAGAACGGCAAGGTCGGATCTATACGTTAGACTCAGAAGCACTTTATCTTTATTCGATTGATCAGAAAGAGAAAACGATTACGGGGGAGACAGCGAGTCCGAAAGTGTATGGATCAAAAGGAATCTTTGTACAAGATAATGAATTGTTCGCCTTAGTCGTCACGGATAAATTCTCAAGTCGATCGTTCACACCGATTGACTGATGTAGAAAAAAGACCCGATTTCTCTGATTAACAGAGACAAATCGGGTCTTTTTTGTATTAAGAGACAGTGTCACGTGCCATCTCTGCAGCGTGACTACCGGCACAATGACCCGTCACGAACGCAGCTGTGATATTGTATCCACCTGTATAGCCATGGATATCAAGAATTTCGCCAGCGAAGAATAATCGCTCCGCCTTTTTCGACATCATCGTTTTGGGATCAATCTCTTTAATCGAGACACCGCCACCAGTGACGAAGGCTTTATCGAAATCGAGCGTTCCTGTTGCTTTGAGTGGGAATCGTTTCAATTGTTGCAGGAAGTCCGTCCAGTCCTGTTTCTTTACTTGTGTACAAACTTCATCGCCAAAGCCGATTCGAGCGAACAGGAGTTCAAGCAATCGTTCTGGTACAAAACCACGAAGGGCATTCCGAACCGATTTCTTCGGATTTGCCGCAAGTGCTGCCTGGAAGCGTTCTGTTAATGCACCAAGTGACTCATCCGGGAAGAGATCAATCGATAGATGAACGATCGTCTCTTTCGATCGTTTGCGCTCTTTGATCGTATATTGGCTACACCGTAAAGCGATCGGACCACTTAAACCGAAGTGTGTGAACAGTAGATCACCCGTATGTGTCTTGATTGCTTTGTCCTTTTTACCGTGAACCGTTAAGGCAACGTCACGCAACGACAGTCCTTGTAATGTTTTTTCATGAATGAACGTATCACCTAACAAAATCGGGACTTCCGTTGGGAAAAGTTCCGTGATCGTATGACCCGCTTTTTCAGCCCACGGATAGCCGTCACCCGTCGAACCCGTGTGCGGAACAGATTGTCCGCCGACCGCTACGATACAACTTTTTGCTTCAAGACGCATGCCGTTTTCTAAGATGACAGCTGCAAAAGAACCATCTGGATGGAAGTCGAGCGTAGCGACTTGCGCGTCTGTTTGAATCTCGGCGCCATGTGCACGGATTTGATCGATCAATACACGAACGACGTCTGCCGCCTTATCCGAGACCGGGAACATCCGACCGTTATCCTCTTCTTTGAGTGCGACACCAAATCCTTCGAACAAATCGATGATCGATTCATTATTAAATTGAGAAAAGGCGCTATAAAGGAAACGTCCGTTTCCTGGAATCGACTGGACGAGCTCATCGAGTGGCTTTCGGTTCGTGACATTACACCGTCCGCCGCCAGAGATTGCGAGCTTTCGTCCTAATTTATTTCCTTTATCGAGCAGGAGCGTCCGGGCTCCGGCTTGTAAAGAGGCGAGCGTCGCCATCAAACCGCTCGGTCCGCCTCCGATTACGATTACATCGTACATAAGGTCACCTCATTCATAGAATTCTGCTTGTTTCACTTTAGCAGAAGTTGCGACTGTAAACAAACCGTCTCTTTCAATTCAAGATAGACAGCGGTATAATGATTTGCAATTGTGTACGAGAGAACTTGTATAATGAGACAGTCACGATTAGAGTGTCGATTTAAAAATTAGAAAGCGTGAGGGATGTTACCATGTCCACAGTCAGTAATAAGCAGTCTACTTCTTCCGGCAATGCAGGATTCGTTCGTGGAACGATGCTCCTGTCCGGTGCGTCACTGATTTCCCGCGCACTGGGTTTGATTTATCTCTTTCCGTTTCAGTTCATGGTCGGTGCGACAGGTATCATGTTCTATACCTATGCCTACAACTACTATGCNNATCATGATTGGTCTTGCGACAGCGGGGATTCCTGTTGCCGTCTCGAAATTCGTCGCCAAATACAATGCGTTAGGAGAATATGATACGAGTGAACGTTTGTATCGGTCTGGTCTAAAAATCATGTCCTTGACCGGGGTTGTCTCTTTTCTCGCCTTATTCTTCCTTGCACCGTATTTAGCACACCGGGCGATTCCAGGCGGTGACGTCGATTCAGCCTCGTACGTCGATGCCGTCACGATGACGATTCGAGGGGTTAGTTTTGCG
>NZ_DJUM01000025.1:0-2693 GCF_002440475.1 Exiguobacterium sp. UBA6282
TACTTGAATAGTTCCCGACAACGTCGTTGCATCTAACAGACTTTCATACGTTCCCTCAAGCGAAAGAGATTGTGCCTCTTCACTTACGTTGACAACGAGCAAGTAAACCTGTTCGCCCTGACGTCGCTCAACGACAAATGTCTGTTTTGTATCATCGATCCGTTGGAAATGATACGTTCCGGAATTTGCTAAAACCGGATACTGTTTTCGAAGGGCGATCAACTGTGCAGCGTGATCGAACAAATCACGGTTCTGCTTCGTCTCATCCCATTCCATGCATGCACGGTTGGCCGGGTCTTGTCCGCCCATCATTCCAATTTCATCACCATAATAGATGACAGGCGTACCCGGAAACGTCAACAGTATAGTGAAGAGCAATTTCATCCGCTCGATATTCCCCTTCGCACGCGTTAAAGCACGCGGCGTATCATGCGAATCAATCAAATTGAACATGACCTCGTTGACATTTTGAGAATGCCAGTTTAAATTCCGACTGACCGCATACGAGAAATCACGAACGCTCGTCTCGCCCGTCGCAAAACAAGTCAGGAAGCTCTCTGTCAAACCGTAATTCATGACGGCATCGAATTGATCGCCGAGGAGCCACGGTTGTGAATCCGTCCAACATTCGCCGACGATATAACACGTTCCGTTCGCAGCCCGGACTTCTTTTCGAAACTCACGCCAAAACGCATGATCGACTTCACTTGCAACATCCAGACGCCAGCCGTCGATTCCGAATTCCTCAACCCAATAACGTCCGACATGAAGCAAATAGTCTTTGACGTCTGGATGAGCGGTGTTCAACTTTGGCATGTTCCGTTCAAATGCAAACACTTCATAGTTCGGGATTGATGGATCGACCGGGAAGGAGTCAATCGTGAACCAGTTGACATATTTTGAGTCTTGTCCCTTTTCTAATACATCCTGAAATGCGGGGTGATATTCACTAATATGATTAAAGACGGCATCGAGTAATACGCGGATACCATTCTCATGTAGCACATCTATCATCTTGCGGAATGTTTTCTCGTCACCAAAGGCAGGATCAAGCTTTAAGTAATCAAGCGTATCGTATTTATGATTCGATGGTGCTTCAAAGATTGGACAGAAGTAGACACCGGTGACGCCGAGACGTTGTAAATGATCGACGTGATCGATGACCCCTTGAAAATCTCCACCGAAGAAATTCTGAAAAGCTGGTGCTTCACTTCCCCACTCCTTCGCTCCCGCTGGATCGTTCGTTGGATCACCATTTGCGAATCGTTCTGGGAAAATTTGATACCAGACCGTATCTTTTACCCAATCCGGTGTATCAAAGACGTCCGTCGCATGAACATATGGAACAGAAAAATAATAGCCCGGATGATCGAGTGGCGCTTCGTCATACCAACCGCGTTCGGTCAAAACGGCTGTGGTTTCGCCATGAACCTCGAACCCATATCGTACCCGCTTTCGTTCTGGACGGATTGCAATGAACCAATAGTCATACGTCGCGTCACTTCCATTGTATTGCATCGACTTCTGTTGCACTTTCCAGGATTTTTCTTTCTCCGGATCAAAATTCCAATCTCGGTCTTCTTCTTTTTCCGCTTCCCATTCATAAGGATCACCATATATCAATTCAACTTTTTCAATATCGTCTTTAGCCGTCATGAGTCTAATATGAACGGTCTCTTGATCATAGGCATAAACGAATGGTGATAATGCGCGATGAACTACTCCAGCCTGGTTCAAATACTGTCACTCTCCCTTAAATTGATATTTCTCTATCGGTAAAGTTCCTTTCTTCCGCATCACTTAAACGCATTTAGTAGAAATTCAACTGTTCGACCGACATTTTAGTTCAGTCTATCAGGTAGTTTAAGGTATACTGATAACGCATAAGAAATCATGGATTTCTGACATTACGGAAAGAGAGTGGATACGAAATGGGTCGTAAATGGAATAACATTAAGGAAAAAAAGGCATCAAAAGACAAAAATACGAGTCGGATCTACGCAAAGTTCGGTCGTGAGATTTATGTAGCGGCTAAACAAGGTGAGCCCGATCCAGAATCAAACCAAGCATTAAAGGTCGTTCTCGAACGAGCGAAGACATACAACGTGCCCCGTGCCATTGTTGATCGGGCGATTGAAAAAGCAAAAGGTGGAGCGGAAGAGAACTATGATGTACTTCGTTATGAAGGATTTGGTCCAAGCGGTTCAATGGTCATCGTCGAAACGTTGACGAACAATGTTAACCGGACGGCTTCTGATGTGCGTGCTGCATTCGGAAAAAATGGCGGAAACATGGGTGTGAGCGGATCCGTCGCTTATATGTTTGATGCGACGGCAATCTTTGCCTTCGAAGGTAAAACTGCGGATGACGTGCTCGAATTGATGATGGAAGCGGATATTGATGTGCGCGACATCCTCGAAGAAGACGAATCTGTCATCATCTACGCTGAGCCAGAACAATTCCATGCTGTGCAAGAAGCGTTAAAAGCTGCAGGGATTACCGAGTTCTCCCTTGCTGAACTCGTTATGCTTGCACAAAACGAAGTGGCTTTGTCCGAGGATGATGTCGCACAATTCGAGAAGATGATTGATGCACTTGAAGATCTTGAAGATGTGCAACAGGTGTACCATAACGTAGAGTTATAATCAAAAAGACAAGAGGATGGGCGTAACCATCCTCTTGTCTTTTTGATT
>NZ_DJUM01000032.1:0-264 GCF_002440475.1 Exiguobacterium sp. UBA6282
CGTATCGTCGAGTTGGAAATCAAGCGTCAGTTGATGGAGATTACCAGCAATCTTTGCAAGATGCGTAGCGGCAGACGTCACGGATTCGAGTGTTGCGTTCGTTTCTTGAATGCTCGCACTACTCGTCTCAAGACCTGCGGCATTCTCTTCCGTCAAAGCGAGAATCGTCCCCATGGCGTCTGAGACTTCTTCCGTCGCTTGCGTCAACGCATGGATGTCACCGGTCAGTTCTTCTGTCCGGCGTGAGACATGTTGGACGGAACC
>NZ_DJUM01000032.1:433-1344 GCF_002440475.1 Exiguobacterium sp. UBA6282
TCAAGGCGAGCAAGTTCGTCTGACTCGAGATTGCTTGTAGTGTGCCAAGGACTTTGGCAATCTCATCCGATCGTTTACCGAGGAAGTCGGACGTATTTTGGATTTCCTGTTCGAGTGAGACGGAATGATCAAGTAAATCGGCGATCGTCTGTTTCGTTACATCACTTCCGCGAACGGCTGCGGAAGCGACGGTCGAGACTTCCGATAATGTCGTTGACGCGACGTGTTGCATGGCCGTCGACCGTTCCTTGACGCCATGAACGGCATGGGACGAGCGCTCTGCTTGTTTCGTCTGTGTTTCACCAGCCGCCGCGATCTCTTCCATCGTTCGTCCGATTTTCAGAGAAGCTGTTTGGACGTGCGTTGCATTCGTGGAGAGTTCGGCAGATGCATCCCGGACGGTCGTCGCTGAAGTCGTCAAAGCGAGAATTGTTTGACGTAGTCGAGCCCGCATCGCGTCAAAGTTCTCGGTGAGATCCGTCAACTCGTCTTGGATGAAACGTGTCGGACGCTTTGGCGTCCGTAAATCACCAGAGGCGATGGCAAGTGCTTCTTGACGGAGTGTTGATAAAGGACGATTGATTGATCGACCAATCAACCAAGCAATCAACGTGGCTAANNGACGAAGTTGATCAACGATTGACTGAGCATTTCTTCTTTCGGTGCATACAAGGAAGCATAGTCAAGAACGACAGCTAACTTAAAGCCTGTTTTTGACGAGGTCTGCCAGATGACGACGGATTTTGTACCGGCGACGTCCATGATGTTCGAACCCGACTCTTGTTCCATCATTGCTTTAGGAGCAGAGAAATAAGGTTTTCCGTCTTCTTTCATCTGCGTTACGTTTTTGAAGAAATAATTTTTATTTGGATGGGTGACAATCTTTCCGTTTTGGGTATAGCTGAAGACGA
>NZ_DJUM01000032.1:1493-2883 GCF_002440475.1 Exiguobacterium sp. UBA6282
GAGTTTTCGATTTTCGATGAACCGTACTTTTCTAGGACGCTATAGATATCGCTCGCTTTTTGCGTCGGAGGAGTAGCCGGATCGGGTTGTTTCGTTTGATCCGTGTAGTTCGGTAAAGCGCCGTCCGCTCGGTTGAACGGAAGACCTGCGAGTAAGGTCGTATCCTTCTTCGTATCATCAATGATTCGTGTAAAGGATTGTTCGAGTTGCTTCAAAGCGGTTTGTGACGTCGAGTCTACAAGCTGATCGACGGTTTGGCTCGTCTGATCATAAGAAAACCAGGTCGAGGCACCGAGAGTGAGAGCGGGCAATAAAATAAGCCCGATGAACAGGCGACGCGTGATCGGGAGGCGCATATGTATTCTCCTAACTAAATAGTCTTTAAATTCTGTCTACTTGGAATATCGGAATAGTATGACCAAATATGAAGGAATTATGTAGAGATTTTCATCATTTGAGAAATGAATCGGAGCAGGGTTCATGATAAAATGAAAAGGGTGTCACAGAGTGGCTAGGGAGGAACAGAAATGAATATTGCTTTTTTCTTATTACCTAAAGATGAGGTGAAATATTTAGATCCTGAGTCAACGGTCAGACAAGCACTAGAAAAGATGAAACATCATCGTTTTACGTCAGTCCCACTCGTTGATAATAAAGGGAAATACGCAGGAACGCTGACAGAAGGCGATGTCTTGTGGGCGCTCGAAGCAAATCTCGAGCATGCCGATTATGACCATGTCTTGCAGACACGTTTAACCGATATCAAACAACGCGTCCGTTATAAACCGGTCTCGATCACAGCGCAAATGGAAGAGATGATTGAAGTCATCACGGATCAAAATTTCGTACCCGTCATCGATGACGGAAGACATTTCATCGGGATTATCCGACGACGTGACATCATCGATTATTTTGCTAAAAAAGTAGCGCGTGAGAACGTCAGTTATTAAAAAAGAATAAAACTAGTAAAAAAAGCACTTATTTTCGCAGAAATGTGGGAAGACGTGCTTTTTATTGACCCAAAACGACTTCAGGAAACGGTATGAGACGACGATATAGAAACATAATGACAATTTAGGGAGGACGATGTGTTGCGACGTTTATCACCAGTCTTCATCGTAGAAGCTTTTCGAAGACGCTCCTACTATAAAACGTTCTCATGGATGATTGCGATCATCGGGTTATTAGCATTGATCGTCGCATGTCAACATTTGATGAAAACACTCGAAGAAGGTTATCGCTTCAAAGCATCAGGAAAAACGATTGCTGAAGTGACACCATTTAATCATGCTGAACAAGAAGTGACACGCTATTATTTTTCATCATTGAATGAGGACACGGATGTTCTACAAGCGTCCAAACAATCCGATCGTGCATTGGAACAACTAAC
>NZ_DJUM01000008.1:0-6127 GCF_002440475.1 Exiguobacterium sp. UBA6282
ATGATCGCACCGACACCGACGACGATGCCTGTCTTAAATTTTTTGCCCGTTGGTTCGGATGTATGCGTTGCTTGATTGTGTTCAAAAAGTTGTTGGAGGGGCGACGACGTCTCGACTTCGAGAATCTTCGATGCATCCTGATGCAAATCTTCTCTACGTTCGACACTACAAGGTGACAGATAGAATGGGTTCAAGTTCGTCCGGTACCGGTCCGGATTCCAGTTGGCTTGCTGGACAACCGCCTGTGTTTCTTCCGTCTGTGCTTGATCCTTCATCGGATCGAATTCTTGTTTCATCTGAATCACTCCTCTTCACGTTCAAAACCTGTAGACCGATTTATGTCTGAAGTCTTATTTACCTGTTTTTTAAACATTTAAAACATATATTTTTAAAATTAGTTTTACTGTTTTATGAACGTTTATCCGAAATAGGCGTGATACAGTCGTTTTGCTTTAACGAGATCCGCCTCGCCATGAATCAAGACACGACCATCTCGAAAAGCGACCATTCGATGCTCATCCGTCGTAAACGCCAGCAAGTATGGGTTATGGGCGGAAATCGACGCAATCGGCTGGAGGCGTTGTTTTAATTGTTCGAGATCCCGCTGTCCGTCTCCACGGATTTGAACGGCATCGCGACCGCACAATGCCGTGAAACGCACCGTTTGATTCGATAAATAAGGATAAGACGGCTCGATGCCGCACGAGGGGCACTCTGTTTGCTTCAGTGACTGGACGTTGATTTGTTGGAATGTATTCGACCACACGTCAAAGGCAAGCAGACGTGTCCGCAGCGCGTCCGTCTTCCCGCTCAACCACTTCAACGCTTCCGTCACTTGTAGAGAGGCGACCATCTGAACAGCTGGACCGATGATTCCCGCCGTATCACACGTCTCCTGATCACGTGGTAATTGATCGAGCAGACAATGCAGACATGGCGTCTCTCCCGGGCGAACAGTGAAAGTAATCCCGTAACTGCCGATGCAACCACCGTAAATCCACGGAATCGAACGTAGTAACGCCATGTCGTTCATTAGCAAACGAATATCGAAATGATCCGTCGCATCGATGATGAGATCGATATCATCGAGAAGCCACGTCAGCGCTGCCCGGTCGACATCTAATACATGTGCTTCGATCGTCACCGTCGAATTAATTGCTTCAAGCCGCGCTTTTGCAGCAATCGCCTTCGGTATGCTGTGCCGTGCATCATCCTCCGTATAGAGTTGTTGCCGTTGTAGATTACTCCACTCGACATAATCGCGGTCGACGATTCGGACGACGCCGACACCAGCGCGAACGAGTTGTTCTGCCGATGCTGTTCCGAGTGCCCCCATCCCGATGATCAGTACCTTTGCTGTTGCGAAGCGTGCTTGTCCTGCTTCTCCAATCGGTTGAAATCGAGTTTGACGTGAATAACGTGTCATCGAATCAATCCACTCGTTGGACTACTCGCGACTGCATACTGTTTCTTCTCGATTCTTCCCGCTTCGTAGCCGAAGCGCCCTGCTTCGACGGCTAGTCGCATCGCGCGCGCCATCTTGACCGGATCCTGGGCATGGGCTACAGCGGAGTTCAATAAGACACCATCCGCTCCCAGTTCCATTGCATAGGCGACGTCAGTTGGAGAACCGATTCCAGCGTCGACGATGACAGGCACCGTCGTCTGCTCGATGATGAACTTTAGGTGGAGCGGATTGAGGATGCCTTGCCCAGACCCGATCGGTGACGCTGCCGGCATGATGGCATGACAGCCGAGTTCCTCGAGTCGTCGTGCAAGGACGACGTCGTCCGATGTATACGGTAAGACGATGAATCCTTCTTTAAGTAACTCTTCAGAAGCCCGTAACGTCTCGATTGGGTCAGGTAGTAATGTCTTATCGCACCCAATCACTTCGACCTTGACCATGTCGCACATACCGGATGCCCGCGCAAGTTTCGCTAGCCGAACCGCTTCTTCCGCTGTCTTCGCACCAGCCGTGTTCGGTAGTAAATCATACTTTGTTAAATCAAGCGACTCCAAGAAATTCGGTTGTTGTTTGTCGAAGAGATCGAGCCGCCGGACAGCGAACGTCAAGATTTGTGAAGCGGACGCATCGATGGCCTCCTGCTGTACCGTAGCATCCGTATATTTCCCCGTTCCGAGTAATAATCGTGATTCGAATGTCTTTTCTCCAATTTGTAGCATGTTTATCCTCCTCCTACGAAATGAACGATTTCGAATATGTCATTGTTCCGAACGACCGTTTGATCGTAAGCTCCGCGGTCGATGATCTGTCGGTTCTGTTCGACGATGACGAGTTTTTCCCCTAAGCCAAGTTGCGTGAGCATATCCTCAATCGTCTCAATCTGTTCAATGGTGTGGTCGTTGCCGTTAATCGTAATGTTCATCGGACTTCCTCCTTTAGGATCAACCGTAATGTGTTTGCCAAAACTTCCGCTGTCGCCGGTGCGAGTAATATGCCATGCCGATGATGCCCCGTCGCTATAAAGATCCGACGGGATGAATCGGCGACTCCGATATATGGCAAGCCGGACTCTGTTTGTGGTCGTACGCCTGACCAGACTTCTTCGATGACAGCATCACGGATCGGTGGATAGAGACGCTCTGCTGCTTGAAGCAGTGACGTGACTCCTGCGACACTAACACCGATCGTCTCGTCGTGCGGTAGTTCGGTCGCACCGATCAATATCCGTCCGTCCGCTTTCGGTACGAGGTAGACGGCGTCATCAAACAGGATCGAGCGTAATGGCTGACCTGCGAGACGGACTGCCAGACATTCCCCTTTGACACCGNNACCCATATGTCGCAATCGAAATGCCCGCTGTATCGAGCAAGGCTTGGGACCCGCGTCCGGCAGCAACCGTCACCGTTCGTCCCGTCCACGTTCCCGTGTTCGACTCAACCCTAATGAAATCATTACTCTCCTCGATTCGCGTGACGTCCACCTGTTCTTCGATTGGTACCCCACGATTTCGTAAGACATGCATCAATGCAGTCGTTAGTCGTCGCGGATCGATTTGACCGACCGATGGAAATAAGTATTCTTGCCCATTTTGTTTCAATAAAAATGGTTGTTCCCGGTAGCCACAATCGATCCCGGTCTCGCGCGTGAGGCGTCGCGCAAGTAACGGATACAGACGGCGACTTCGCGCGGCAAGCGTATGCAATTCTTCTCTCAGCTCGATGTCCGTCGCAAGCATCCCGGCAGCCGCCCGACTCGTCCCTTGTCCGCATGTTCCGCGATCAAGGACAAGAACGGATTCGTTCTGACAAGCGAGACTGTAAGCAAGCGTCAAACCGATGACTCCACCACCGATGATGATGTGATCCGTCATACCCGTACCCCCTGATAACGCTGAATGGCAGCATGCGGGTCCGCTTGACCGAGAATACCGGATAAGACGGCGATTCCGCTTGCACCGGTCGCTGCGATCTCAGGAATGCGATCAGGAGTGATCCCGCCGATTGCGATGACTGGTTTCGTCGTGAAAGTGACAACTTGCTTCAAGGCATCGATCCCTCGCGGTGGCACGTTTGGTTTCGACGCTGTCGGATAAATATGACCGTACAGCAATCGATCAGCTCCTTCCGCTTCTGCTGCGAGCGCCTCTGCCAGTGAATGGACGGATTTCCCGATGATGAGATTCGGAAAGTGTCGCCGAACATCGCGGACACGTAAGGAACGTCGCGTCAATTGCACACCGATGCCAGCGACATGGGCGACGTCGACCCGGTCGTGAACAGTTAATTGATCAGACGAATACCCTTTTGCAAGGAGCGCGTCAATCAGATCTAACAATTCTGTTGCCGACAAATTTGGTTCTCGAAGATGAAGCTGATCCGTATATGGTTGAAGCGATTGAAAGGTTTCCACTCCATCGCGTGGATTGATGGATCCCGTCGAAATCAGATGTAGACGCATCATGTTCTTCCTTTCCATACGAAAAAGGACCACTCCCGATGTTGAAAGGAGTGGTCCGAAAATGCGCTGAAGCGCTAAGGATATCTAAGGTTTCGAGCCACTTCCCTCCGCTAGTACGAACTAGATCAGGTTCAAAGGGTCCGGATACTTCCGTCTCAGTCTGCTGCGAGACTCCCCTAGTGTCTTTTCGTGTTTAATTGGCTTGCCCCATAAGTCTAGCATGAGTCGCTTTGCTTCGCTAGTCCTAGTTGAGCGCTTCCACTTGCTGAACAAGCTCCGATTTTGTCGGTCGCTGTTGCTTCTGGCTGTCGGCATAGGTCTGCTTCAGCTTTAAGATCCGCATCACTTTAGCATCGAGCATCTCTGACGACAACGTTTTTTCTTTAACGGCTTGCATCACTTCGGTGTGGACCTTCGGATAGGCACCTGCTTCCGAAAACATCGCCATATCTGCTCCATTTACAAGTGCCTGGCGTGCCGCTTCCGCGAGACCATATCGTTTCGTGATCGCCCCCATGACAAGGTCATCCGTGATGATGACACCCTTGAATCCGAGTTGTTGACGCAAGAGGTCAGTCAAGATCGGCTTCGAGAGCGAAGATGGATTTTGATCGTCATACGCGGGATAGAGAATATGGGCGACCATCACCATCTCGGCGCCCTCTTGAATCGCTTCTTGGAACGGTAACAGTTCCGTTCGCTTCAGTTCTTCCTTTGATGCTGTCACTTTCGGCAACCCGACATGGGAATCGACACTCGTATTGCCGTGACCGGGAAAATGTTTGACGACCGGAATCGTTCCCGTCTCTTGCATCCCGTGCATCAGGGCCGTACCGAGAGTCGCGACGGTTTTCGGATCAGCACTTAACGCACGGTCGCCGATGATTGGATTGTTCGGATTGCTATTGACGTCAAGGACCGGTGCGAAGTCCATGTTGAACCCATAAAACCGTGACAGGTGACCGAGCGTACGTCCGACGTCTTCCATTTTTGCAACATCTGCACCTTGCGCCATCTGTTGACTCGTCGGGAGACGTAACCGTTGATCCGGTACCCGGCTGACCCGTCCGCCCTCTTCATCAACCCCGACGAAGGCATACGGTTTTTGGTTCGTTTCTTGAATGGCACGCGTGAACGTCAAGAGTTGATCTTCTGACGTAATATTCCCACCAAGCAGTAAGACCCCACCGATCGCATGCGTCTGCAACAATTTCCGGTCAGCTGCTGAAAGTTCCGTGCCGGCAACTCCGATATAGAGCAGTTGATCGATTTTTTCTGACGTCGACATCGCTTCAAGTTGTTGCTTTAATCGTGCTTGTTGTTGTGCTTCCTTTGTCGGCTCAGGCTTTGGTTTCTTCGCCTCCGTCGGTTGCTTCGTTGCTGGTTGTGATGGTTTCGTTGGTTCCGTCGTCTCCTGCGCACACCCTGCAAGCAACAGGCAACCGATCAGTGCTACTTTCTTCACAAAGGATCCTCGCTCCGGACACCATTGATGGAATAATAGACGGAAATCTCAGCGTTCAAGGATTGCGAGACCGAACAATATTTATCCTTTGATAACGAGATGGCGCGACGGACCTTATCTTCCGGGAGATCACCTTCAAGCCGGTAATGAATCGAGATTGACGTAAAACGCCGCGGATGATCCTCTGCCCGTTCCCCTTCGATATCCATTTCGAAATGAGTAATCGTCAAGCGCATCTTCTCTAAAATCGAGACGATGTCGATTCCAGTACAGCCGGCAACGGCATGTAGTAGCAGTTCAGTCGGTCGTGGTGCTTGATTTTCGCCACCGTTCTCCGGTGCTGCATCCATCGCAAGATGATGCCCTGATTCCGTCTGTCCACTAAACCCCATCTGTTTGTTCCATGTCACTGTCGCTTGCATCGTTTCCACTCCTTTGTCAGTAGTCTTCATCTGTAGTATACGCAAAAAACAGCAAGCCTGGAAATTCTCACGCTATTTCGAATAATGGTTCTTTTCCCGAATTCTCGCTTTGCGATACCCGACGAAATCGTTTCATGCTATCCTGTTACTCATAGTTTCGCGCGCAAGCGCCAGAATTGAGGAATCATCCATGTCACCTACTACTCGTTTAAGTCGACGCGATTGGCTGTTGATCGCCACGTTGTCGCTCCTGACGTTCGTTCTCGGAACAAGCGAATTCGTCATCGTCGGGATCCTCGCTGAAATCTCCTCAGC
>NZ_DJUM01000008.1:6152-56665 GCF_002440475.1 Exiguobacterium sp. UBA6282
TTGGGTCTTACTGAACCTTGCCAGTAGTTTTGCTCCAAGTTACGAAGTATTGCTCGCCACCCGCATCCTGACTGCCATCCTGACCGGTGTCTTGATCTCGCTCGCAATGGTCGTCGCAAGCGATGGCGTGCCTGTCGCGAAGCGCGGTGTCGCCGTCTCATTCATTTTCGGGGGTTTTACACTTGCGAACGTCCTCGGTGTTCCGATCGGTACGTTCATCGGTCAACACGCTGGCTTCGCAGCCACGTTCTGGCTGACGACAGTCATGGGAATGATTGAGTTTCTCGCTGTGTGGAAGATCATTCCCGTCCAGCAATCGACGGGTTCCGGTTCAATCAAGGAGCAGCTTGGATTGCTCGCTAATCCACGGATCCTGATTGCCTTCTTCATTCCGTCGTTCGGCTTCGGAGCAACTTACGTCGTCTACACGTACCTCGTGCCGATCCTGCAAACGGAACTCGGCATCGCGAAGACATGGATTAGTCCGATCCTGCTCGCTTACGGTGTCGTCTCGATCTTCAGTAACATCCTTGCCGGCAAGATTGCAAGTAAAAATCCGATGGGTCGCTTACGGTTCGTCTTCGTCGTGCAAGCAATCGTCCTTGCTGCATTATACTTCACGACAGTATCCCTTTCACTTGGTCTGTTTAACATCGCCTTGATGTCATTGATGTCGATTTTATTGACGACTTCGACACAAATCTACTTGATTGACCTCGCCGAAAAGTTCAATCCGGAAGCAAAAGGACTCGCCGCTTCCTTGATGCCGGTTGCGAGTAATGTCGGGATTGCCTTCGGTTCGGCACTCGGTGGCATCGTTTATGCGAACGGTCCGA
Organism: Exiguobacterium sp. UBA6282; assembly: GCF_002440475.1. Lineage (NCBI taxonomy): Bacteria > Bacillati > Bacillota > Bacilli > Caryophanales > Exiguobacterium > Exiguobacterium sp. UBA6282. The sequence goes on from NZ_DJUM01000008.1 coordinate 6,989, forward strand.
TGATGAACACGGCACTGGTCGGTGGGCTTGTTGCGCTTGTCGCTGCTTTATTAACTGCAATCAGTCATTGTCTCGATCAGCGGTCATGAATGGCTACCTTACCCTTTTTTGTAACAGGTCGATGACGGTTCGATGACGTTATGATGATAGTCCCTATCTTACTGATGATTTTTCAGTATGATGGGGACTATGTTGTAGTAGAGGAGTGTCTGAAAGTGAAAGCATTACACATCATTGGCATCAGTTTATTGACGATCATCCGGCTCTGGCTCGGAATTCAGTGGTTCATCGCCGGGATCGGCAAGTACATCAATGGCTTTGATGCAAAACCGTTTCTTGAAGGGGCGCTAACGAAAGCGATAGGCGAAGACGCACTCGTCAGTTCGTGGTACGCGACGTGTATCGAGCAACTCGCCTTACCAAACGTCGGGCTGATCAACGTCTTGATTCCGTTCGCAGAACTCGTCGTCGGGATCTTGTTGATTCTCAGTCTGTTGACTGTTCCTGCACTGGTCGTCGGGAGCATCATGAATCTTAATTACTTACTTGCTGGGACGATTGCGTTAAACCCGTTGTTCTTAGCAGCCTCAATCGTCTTACTTGCTGCAGGACGCTTTGCGTATCAAATCGGTATTGATCATTGGATCATACACTGGTATCGTTCGTCGCAACAACCACATCCCCTCGACCGGATTCCGGTCTAACGAAAAAACTCTCCCAAACGCGGGAGAGTTATTTTTTTTGTTGCTCGAGAATCGTCTGCTGTGTCGGAACCCCGCCGACTGGGACTGTCCGCTCGAGGAACAGATAAGGTTTGCCATCGACTTCAAAGCGACGGTCACCGAGATAACGCGCTGAACGTCCATCCATTGCAAGCTTTTGTTCGATTGCTGCGACATGTTCGTCGAGTGAATAAAACCGATCGTCAAACGTCAGCGTGATGTTTTTCTTACGATACCCCAGTAAGAAGCTGTAGTAGAACCAATACAGAGCACCTGCGAAGATGACAAAAATCAAGAATTGCATGTGAGTTCCCCCTTTGTATAGTCTTTATACGTTGGAAGAAAACGGGAGGTTTCAAATTAAGAGTGGAAATTGGTTAATTTTATTAATTTGTTACGACTTCGTTTAGATAAATGTTATTTTTCGAACCTAGTTTCTGAATATTAGCTTCGTAAATAATCTCAGATGTCAGCGGATCAATTACGACTGATTTTACTTCATCCTTTTTCGTTTTATAAGCGAAATAGATGTGATCATGACCTACACTGATGTTTGTATACCCAAAGTCCTCATCTGATGCTATCGAATCAAACTGAATCGATTTGGCGGATAACTGGTTCGATTCGAGATCGTAGACTTTCCATTCTAGTTTTTTCTCATCCGATGGTTCTTCAATAGAATCTTCAAGACCTATGATGTATTTTCCATCGTTTATGACATATGATGCGTAGACTTTATCAAATTCTTTTAGTGTTTTCGTCTGCTTACCATCTTTTACGACAGTCTCGCTCAAAAAATGATCAGGAGATTCTAATTCTCTTTCTTGATCAACAATCATTTTTCCATCATAAAATGAACGAATCGCATCCCCTTTTCCTAGACGGTCAGGTAATTTGATTTTTTTCATCGATTTCTTTTTTAAATCGATTTGATAGATATGTTCTCTTTCAATTTGTTTACTAAGAGTAGTAGAATCAATCAATAACATGTCTGATGTTCGTTGAAACGGAGAAAAACGTAATTTTTCCTTAATTTGAGTTGCCGGCAATTTAATTGTCATACTTGTCAATTTGTTATCCAAAGCATTCCAATACTTCAATTCCAGCTCCTCATTGTTCAACTTATTAAGACCATATGTAACCGAATCTTTAGTAAAAAAATAGGTATTGTTTTTCCAAATAAATTGTTGGAACGATCGTGGGGCATCACTCCAACTAGATTCATCACTGAAAATGAATGAAAGTTTTGATTTGCTGTATTGCCTAACGTTTCCATTCATCGAAATACCGTATTCATTCGGGTTTTGTCCCCATTCACTGAGACGAACCTCCATTTTCTGAACAACTTCTTCATTTGGATCGCCTTTTTTTGTGTCGACAACGAATTTTATTTTATCGAATGAGAGTACATGTCCAACATAGAACCCTAAAGACACGATACAGATGACGCCTAAAAGTAATACATATTTTATTGAACGCATAGTGTCCTCCTTAAACAGCAATTTTCCATTTTAATAAACGAAGGCTTCTCCAAATGACATAAGCAAAATAGAAAACAAACAAGCCTGTCAATACATACGCCTTTTCTGAGTTCAATAACAGCTTAGTCTGCTCTAGAAAATATATACTCGATATTGAACAAATGACTATGATGAAAATCTCGACTCCCACTCGAATGAATCCACTCCATTTACGATAAGAGCGTTCAATTAAAACAAGCAAGAACATAAAACTTACGATAAACATCGATACCGCAAGAATTACAAATAAATTCGTCAAATTCAGCGAAAATAGTTCACCTAACGTACTCCCTATAGAACGTAAGTTACTTATGTCCTTGTAATCTTCTCGAACCAACCAATTAAATAATTGATTTCCGAATTGAATCAAACACCACTGGATACCTAGAAAACTCATGATGATTAAAAAAACCGTTGTCAATTTCGAGAAGAAAATACTTGCACGATTTCCCGGAAGCATTAATAAACGATAGATATACTTTGTTTCACCAATCCAATCCCGGTACCAAATCTGGAGAGTATAAATTAGGACTAACACCATGCCAATCATTGTAATATAACTAAATAATGAAGCAGCATCTACAAATGTTATTTTCCCAATATCATTGAATGCTTCATACAGTGTAGCAGTATTTGACTTCAAGTAATCTTCGATTCTGCGCTCATGTAATTTGACGTTTACAACGATCGACACCAGCTCAATCGCCGCCATCACAAGCACGGCAATTACATATAACTTAAAACTCCGCTTAATCTCTTCATTCGTCAATTGTATGTATTGTTTCATCGCTGATAGACCTCCCGCATCCGGTCCTGAACCGACTTCCCGTACAGTTCTCGCATCTCTTCTGTCTCATGTTCATCGATGATTCGTCCGTCCTGTAAGAAGACGACCCGGTCGATCAAATGCTCGATTTCCTGAATTTCGTGTGTCGTCATCAGGATACCGCGCCCTTCCATGAAGTGGCTTGAGAATAATCCTGCAATCTGTTCTTTCGTAAACAAATCAATTCCTGCGAACGGTTCGTCGAGTAATAAGTACGGACGATCGAGAGCAAATCCAAGAATTAAGCTGACCTTCGCCTGGTTTCCTTTTGATAAGTCGGTAATCTTATCTGTTGAAAGTAGTTGGAAAATTCGCATCAATTCATTCGCAGTCTCTTGGTTCCAATCAGAATAATAATCCGCCATATACGTCAGTGCGTCACCGACCGTCATGTAGCCGGGCATCGTCTGAATATCTGGAACGAAGGCGATCTTATTTCGGTTGATCTCGCCATCGACGAGAATCGTTCCTGCGTTGACTGGAACAAGTCCTGCGATTGCTTTCAGGATCGTCGATTTCCCCTCACCGTTCAAACCGATCAGACATGTCAATTGATCCATCGGAACCGAGAACGAGACGCCTTGAAGGACTGGGTTTTTTCCGTACTTCTTTTGTAAGCCATGAACTTCAAGCATCGATCTTCCTCCGTTCCGTTTCCTGATAGACGGTCTCAACTTTCGAGACGACCTCATCAAGTNNTTGAATCGCCTTGACGGCATCGATGAATTCAGAGACTGCTTCTTCAAGCATCTCGGTCCGTACTTTTTGGACGACTTGTGGATCGCGTGTAATCTTACTCGGGACATTCCGTTCTGTCGTAATCAATTGCTGCTCCTCCATCTCTTTATATGCTTTTTGTGCGGTATTCGGATTGATTCCGAGCTGTGCGGCGATTTCGCGGCGGGACGGGATCTCTTGCCCGCTTTGCAATTCCTCGGTCGCGATTCGTTGTTTGAACCAACGGACGACCTGCAGGTACACCGGGCTTCTTTGGTCGAACTGCATCGGTAGACCTCCCTTTCCTGTGTAATGTATTAAAACATTAATACACTTCTCTTCTGTATCATACTCACCATACAGTTTGTCTGTCAAGCTGGTTTGTCTTCTTAATCACGAAAAAGTCACCATCCGATTCTTGGATGGTGACTACGGTCAACATATTAATAGGGATTTGGGTCTTCCTGCGGTGTATCGGGAATCTCAGTTGGTTCCGGGAACGTATCCGGTTCCGGTTGACGGACAGGATCTTCCTGTGGTGTATCTGGCACCTCGCTCGGTGGTGCTTGCGGAACTTCGTCCGGTTGATGATCCGGTTCACGTTCAGGCACTTCATTCGGATTTTTCTTCATCATGTTTTCCCCCTTAAGACGTGATGTAATCGCCGCCGTTGATATGAATCGTCTGACCCGTGATGTAACTCGAATCACGAGAAGCCAAATAGACATAAGCCGGTGCATTTTCTGACGGTTGTCCCCGACGCTTCATTAATGTGTCTTCCCCATGCGACTCGACTTTCTCCTTCGAGAACGTCGCTGGAATGAGAGGCGTCCAAATCGGTCCCGGTGCGACGGCATTAACGCGGATTCCTTTCTCAATCAAGCTTGAAGCAAGCGAGCGCGTCAATGTCGTAATAGCGCCTTTCGTCGCTGAGTAGTCGATCAGCGACGGTGCTCCACGATACGCTGTCACCGATGAGGTATTGATGATTGCATCTTCTTTATGCAAATGTGGAAGCGCAGCCTGAATCAAATAGAACATCGAAAAAACATTCGTCTCGAACGTTTCCTTCAATTGATCTGGTGTGATCGCAAGGAAATCATCTTGCGGGAATTGTTTTCCGGCATTGTTAACGAGAATGTTCAATTGACCGAATTCTGCAATGACAGTATCCATGATCGCTTGCGCATTTTCTGGCTGACTGACATCTTTCGCGATTTTTAAGGCTTTGACCCCGTAGCCTTCAATCAACGATTTCGTCTTTTCTGCGTCTTTTCCCTCATTTAAGTATACGATTGCGACATTTGCCCCTTCTTTCGCATAAGCGACAGCAACGGCTCGACCGATTCCACTGTCTCCACCTGTGATCAGTGCAACCTTACCCGTCAGTTTTCCTGAACCGACATAATCCGGATCATCGTAGATCGGTTCCGGTTTCATGGCGTACTCGACACCGGGTTGTTGTTCCTGCGTCTGCCCTCGTGCTTCTTGATGCATCGCTTCGAACTGCTCTTCTCTCATGAACGATCAACTCCCTTATCATTGCGGAATGAACTACATGATTAACCATTCCCTTGCGATACATCTATAAACGTTTTTCCGAAAAAGTCAGATGTCATTCGTCAATAGCGTTGGAAATACATTGGTTTGAAGCATTTTTGATAATTCGCTTGGATACAATGTATATTGATCCAGTTTATCGAACGGAACGAACCGGTACGTCAATTCTTCACCTTCGGGACCATAGAAGTCTTCCGTTGAAAGTGGTAGTGGTTCTCGACATGTCACTTCATAAAACATCCCCAGTTCATGAAACTGATGGTCTGCGTAATTAAAGAAATTTTCATGCAGGAAACGGAAGACCGGTGGCTCGATTGACTGTCCTAATTCTTCTAATAATTCACGTTCAATCGCTTTAGCACCACTTTCACCAAATTGTACCCGTCCTCCCGGTAATGACCAAAAATCATCTTCTCCTTGCCGATGGATCAAAAGATGTCCATCTTGAATCAACAGCGCCACTGCGCGAATGTTAAGCTTTTTTTGATTTACTGCAAACGTCAAATCCATCTCATTACCTACTCTCATTTTATTAGGCTCCCATACTTTCTCATCATTTCCCACGATTGCGTTTTGTCATCAAATTCATCTCGTTGTAACACGGATTCATCTTGATTTTAAGGGATTCTGAGATTGAATATGTATTCAATATTACAACATTTGTTATTAGAATATATTTAAGCAATCGAATTGAAATACAAACGTCTGACTTTTCAATGCTATACTCTCGTTAGTCAAATGACGACAGCATCATCTACTTCAATTCACCACACTTTACACCACACACATTCTATATACATGTCATTTCCGACAAGATCTCGATTTACATCAAGGAGGAACATTCATGAAAAGAACAATCACGACACTTGCAATGAGCGCGCTCGTTGTTTCAGGTTTTGCAGCTACGGGTACAGGTAAGGTTGACGCAGCTACGAAATCTACGTACAAAGTAAAAATCAAAGCAGACGGACTTCGCGTTCGTACTGGCCCATCTCTTAAATACCGGATCGTCGACGGCGTCAATTCGGGACAGACTTTCAAATACTTGGGTCATCGCGGAAACTGGACAAAAATTCTTCATAAAGGACATAAGCGTTACGTCTACTCAGGTTATGTGAAAAAATATCGCGTTTCTGGTCATACAGCGAAGAAAGCCTCATTCTCGACTTCATCAAATGGCTTCTCGCGTCCGACAAGCGGTCCAGTAACACAAGGTTATGGAAAAACTAGCGGCATCTTCGGCTACACGTTCCATAACGGCGTCGACTTTGGTGCACCAATCGGAACGCCCGTTCATGCAGCAGCGGCAGGTAAAGTTGTCACATCGTCTTACCAAGGAGCATATGGAAACCATGTCATGGTCAAACATAAAGTGCACGGTATTTCGTACACAACGGTATACGCTCACTTAAGCAAACGCTCTGTCTTCGTCGGTCAAACGATCCCGAAAGGCGCAACGATCGGTGCAGTCGGCAGTACAGGAAACTCGACAGGTGCTCATCTTCACTTCGAAATCCATCGCGGTAACTATGTCTATAGCGGTACTTCTGCAGCAAACAGCGTCAATCCACTCGCCTTTTTATAAGCATTTAAGGTACCTCAACCGGGGTACCTTTCTTATTTTTAATGGGCATTTCATCATATCCAATTCCATCCAATCTTGTCAAAGGAATTTATGGATAAATGGAAAACAAACAAAATTAATGTCTTTAAATATAATTTATTGAAATAATATCGAAATGTGAATGTAACATTTAAACATTTTCGTAAATGTTATACTCATCTATGAAATTTACATAACGGTTTAGTCACACAGATTACATATTCAGGAGGAATGAATCATGCATGGTTTTTGGAAAGGTGTTTCAGCGACAGCCATCGCCGTGGCAAGTTTTGCTTCGTTTGCCATCCCACGTGCGGATGCAGCAACGACGTTCTATAAGGTGAAAGTCATGGAGGACGGTTTGCGTGCTCGAACGGGTCCTTCGACATCATACGGTACGATCACGAGCTTTGAAAAAGGTGATACATATAAGTATCTCGGACGGACAGGCAACTGGACGAAAATTCTGTACGGTTCAAAAAAAGTCTATGTTTCTTCTACATATGTTAAAAAATATTCTGTAACACGTATCTATAAGATTAAAGTCAATGTCGACAACCTTCGTGTTCGTAGCAGCAGTTCGACGAGCAGTACAGTCGTCGGAAGTGTCGATAAGGGCGAAACATTCCGCTACCTCGGTCGTACAGGCGATTGGATCAAGTTCTTATACGGTGGAGATAAACGATTCGTCCATGCGGACTATGTCTCGAAATACGCTGTTTTGACACTGACGAATAGCAGTGGCGCATCAAAAGCGTCAACGTCGACATCAAAGAACTTCGCGACGCCAACGAGCGGTCCGATCACGCAAGGTTATGGACCTTCTAGTGGTGCTTATGGTTACACATTCCATAACGGGATCGATTATGGTGCAGCAAAAGGTACACCAGTCTATGCGACAGCTAGCGGTAAAGTCATTACGTCTCAGCTCAAAGGCGCGTACGGCAACTATGTCATGGTTTCACATACGATCAACGGATCGCCGTTCATCAGTCTGTATGCACATATGAATAGCCGCTCGGTCTCGGTCGGTCAAACCGTCACGCAAGGTCAAAAGATCGGAACAGTTGGCGAGACAGGTAACGCTTTCGGAACACATTTACATTTTGAACTCCATAAAGGATCGTACGTCTACAGCGCAACTTCTGCTGGTAGCAGTGTCAATCCACTCGATTATCTGTAAAATGACAATAACCCTCGCCGTCTCGGCAAGGGTTATTTTTTCTTATTGTTTTCGTTTTGCTTGATACGCTTTTGAATAACGATCGGCTGCGATGATCGCATCAGCGACTTCGTCAGCCGTAACGTTGAATCCGCTGTGGATCGTCTCACCTTCAGCGGTCGCTGCCTCTCCGACTTTGACGATATCTTCACGTGACGCATCTTTTAGCTTGACGTCCTCGAGTGTCACCGGTAAACCAAGATCCGTGTAAAGCGCGATATAGCGCTCGATTTCTTCTTGTGGATGTTCTTCGAGCGCCAACTGGACAAGTGTACCAAAGGCGACCTTTTCTCCATGCGTCAGGTGGTGAATCTCACCGTCAAGTGCCGTAAAGCCATTATGAATCGCATGCGCCGCTGCTAGTCCCCCACTTTCAAAGCCGAGCCCACTTAACAGGGTATTTGCTTCGACGACGGCTTCGAGTGCTGGTGTGACGACTTGTGCCTGAACGGATTCGTACGCCAGACGTCCGTGCTCGAACAAGACTTCCTCACAACGTTTGGCAATCGCTTGTGCCGCAATTGTCGGTCGTCCTCCCGCCATCGTCTGTCCACCAAAGGCGACGACACTTCGGACTTCGACCCACGTCGCGAGTGCATCGGCAATTCCGGACGCGAAGAAACGTGCTGGCGCTTGGGCAATCAGTTTCGTATCGACGAGAACAAGATCGGGATTCTTCTTATAGAAACGATAGCTTTCGAAAATCCCTTCGTCGGAATAGATGACGGACAGAGCACTCGTCGGGGCATCAGTCGAAGCAAGCGTCGGAACGATGACGACGGAGACGTTCAGCTCATCTGAGACGGCTTTTGCCGTATCGAGCGTCTTTCCGCCTCCCACACCCATGACGAACCGGACATCTGCCGCTTGTGCTTGCTCAGCGATTCGTTTTACTTCATGCCGTGAGGCTTCACCACTAAAGTCTGCCTTCTCGATGCTGACGTTTTCGCCGGACAGCGACTGCTCGACACGTTCCTTTACGATTTTCCAGACGACATCGTCCGCGATGACGAGCGCTTTTTCACCGAACGGGCTCACATATGTACCGAGCCGGTCAATGACATCCTTTCCTTGGACATACTTCGAGGGACTAATGAAGACACGTTCTGACATGTTTCAACATCCTTTCTGTAAGGGACACGATGGTCAATGATATACAGTAGAGGAATTGCCGTTTCCGCTTATACTTAAACCCACAATCGAGTGAACAAAAAAAGCGGACTTTGATCATACGATCAAAAATCCGCTTCCCTTTATACATGACAACTTAAGCCACACGTGACGACGATCGTGTCTCCGCTTTTTTCTTACCGACGATCGCTCCGATTACCCCACCGATGATAGCTGGAACGACCCAACCGAGACTGACAGAAGCAAACGGTAATACCGCATCAAACACTTTCGTGACGGCTGAGACATTGATTTTTGCTGTCTTCAATCCATCAAACAAGCTGACGAGGAACGTCATCCATAGCGCCCCTTGATACACGGCTGGCTTCCCTTTAAAGAGTGGATGCAAGAACGTTAAGAAGATCAGACAGATCGCGAGTGGATAAAGTGTCATCAAGACTGGTTTAGAGACAGCGAGTAATTGATTCAGACCGATGTTCGCAACGAGTGCGCTGAAGACCGATAGACCAATCGTCCATTTGACGTATGAGATTTTTGGGACGAGTGCCGAGAAAAACGCGGCACACGCCGTGATCAAACCAACACTCGTCGTCATACAAGCGACTGTGATCATCAGACCAAGCAAAATCGCCCCATACTCACCGAAGTAATGATCCGACACAGCAGACAAAATCTCTGCGCCGTTCGCGAGCTGTCCGATCTCAGAGACACTTGACGCGCCCATGAAGGCAAGCGCCGTGTATGTGGTTGCAAGCAAGGCTGCGGCAATCAACGAGGCTTTCGTACAAATCAGCAGCAACTGCCGCTTCGAAGTGACACCTTTTTCCTTGATCGCTGCGATGATGATGATACCGAAGACAAAGGCACCGAGCGCATCGAGTGTCATATATCCTTCTTGGAAACCATTAAAGAAAGCATTTGTTCGATATGTCTTCAAAGGATTCTGAAAACTTCCGATTGGATGCAGAACGGCAACGATGATCAAGAGACCGATGAACGTGATTTTAATCGGTGTCAGTACTTTCCCGACGACATCGACGATCTTTGTTGGGTTTAAGGACAATAGACAAGCAATCGTGTAAAACAAAATCGTGAAGATCAGTAACGGCAAATGGCTCGTCGATTCACTGAAGAACGGCTTGATTCCGATCTCATACGAGACCGTTCCGGCACGAGGAATTGCGAAGAATGGTCCAATCGCAAGATACAAGATGACCGAGAACCCGATTCCGAAAGCAGGATGAACACGTGACGCCATCGCTTGTAGATCGCGTTCCCCTGAAAACGCGAATGCGAGAATCGCAAGCAATGGTAGACCGACACCAGTGACAAGGAATCCGGCATTGGCAACCCAGACATGCTCCCCTGCGAGCTGTCCGAGCATCGGCGGAAAGATGAGATTTCCTGCCCCAAAGAACAAGGCGAAGAGCATCATGCCGATGACGATGATAAATGATGTTGGAACAGTTTTAGACATAATAAACCCCCACTGATGATTTCCGACTTCATCCGCTCCCTAAGCAGATGAAGTACTTCGTTCGAAAGGATAACATACGTTTAGGAGCTCGTGCTAGGAGTTTATCTGGAGAATATTCTGAAAATTTGGCAGAAAGTTTGATTCCACTTTAGTTTAAAGAATCTGGTACGTCTTCGCGTCAAAGTATGAAACCGGATTCATAAGTTCATCTGACGTAGTAGGAGAATGACATTTTTTCCGGAAAGTAAATATATGGATAATTAAATAGGAGGTATTCTCATGAAATCCATCTATTTTCTTTGCGTCACCCTTTTACTTGCCAGTTGTTCCCCGGCTGCCGAGAAACCAAAGACGTATGACATTTCGTTTACGCACGAGAAACAAGAGATCCACATCGTTCCTTTGTATAAGGCGTATGACGACTACATTCAAGCGGTTTCGAAACAGCCAGAGGACAATGAGGCACTATATAAAAAATATGTATTGGGCGCTAAAAATGACGTCATCAAAAAAGAACAGCTCCAAGCCATGCCTGTTCCTAGCCTCTATGAACAGCCTTCGGAAAACATCAAGGACTTAAAACAGATGAATACATATTTGAAAAAACACCATCAGCACATCATGAAACAGATCAAGTCCAGTCTCCTGACTTCGATGAAACAACTTCCACGGGATGAGAAGCTCGTTGTTTTCGTCTCCCCAACGACACCACTCGAACATGATGATGCCAAACGTTATGGTGGTGTCAGCGGTGTCGCTCAAGGAAACAATTCGATGAGTCTGTTCTTCTTGAAGGATTTTTCGAAAGAGTCATTACTCAATACGACGGCGCATGAATACCATCATACCGTAGCCCTCGATGAGCCGAATCGTGCGACAATGCTCGATTACATCATTCTCGAAGGAAAAGCGGAATTCTTTGCCCATAAGCTTTATCCAATGGAATCATCGGAAGCGATTGCCCCTTTACTTGACCACTCCTTGGAGCATGTGATTTCGGAGTTGAATGCGGAACGATTGACGACGGATGATCTGTTCTTTGGAAATTACGAAAAACAAATTCCATCGTTCACGAAATACAGACTCGGCTACATAATCGTCTCCGACTTCGTGAAACAACATCCCGAGATCTCCTTGAAGGAATGGTCACGGATGTCCTCTGTGCAAATTCTTGAAAAAAGCAGTTACAAGAAAAAATTAACGATTCGCTAAAATCAATAAAGCACGAGACAACGAGAGCATCAATCTCCTTCGTCTCGTGCTTTATTAGTTAACCTTCGTATTTTTTAACGATCGTCGCCACCCCTTGACCGCCACCGACGCATAACGTCGCAAGACCATGCGTCTCACCCGTCCGCTCGAGTTCATGGATCAGCGTGACGAGAATCCGCGCACCGCTCGCACCGATCGGATGACCGAGCGCGATCGCACCGCCGTTGCGGTTGAGCTTCTCATGCGGGAACTGTAGCTCCGCATCGACCGCGAGAGATTGTGCCGCGAATGCTTCGTTCGCTTCGATGACATCGATCTCGTCAAGTGTTAGTCCCGCTTTATCGAGTGCCTTTTGGACCGCTTGGACGGGACCGATTCCCATGATGCTCGGATCGACACCGGACGTTCCGTTCGCGACGATCTCAACGAGTGGTGTCACGCCGAGTTCTTTCGCCTTCGCCTCTGACATGATGACGAGCGCCGCAGCCCCGTCATTGATGCCAGATGCATTGCCTGCCGTGACCGTTCCGTTCTTCTTAAACGCCGGGCGCAAACGACTGAGCGTTTCGACGGACGTTCCGGCGCGCGGAAACTCATCTTGATCAAAACGGATCGGATCGCCTTTTCGTTGTGGAATCAACACTGGCGTGATTTCTGAGACGAACCGTTCTTCCGCTAATGCCGTCTGCGCTTTTTGCTGACTCGTCGCGGCGAACTGATCCTGCGCTTCGCGGGAGAGTTCGTAGACGTCTGCTAAATTCTCTGCCGTGACCCCCATATGATAGTCATTAAAGGCACATTCGAGCCCGTCCTGGATGATCGTATCGACGAGTGGTTGGTCACCCATCTTTAGTCCAGACCGTGCGCCCGCGAGGACGTAAGGTGCTTGACTCATGTTCTCCATCCCACCAGCAACGATGACATCGGCTTCGCCTGACTTGATCGCCTGATACGCAAGATGGACAGCAGAGAGACCGGATCCACAGACCTTATTGACGGTCATCGCGGGGCATGTCTCCGGTAACCCGGCAGCGAGGGCTGCCTGCCGTGCTGGATTTTGACCAAGTCCTGCTGAGAGGACGTTGCCGAAAAAGACTTCATCGACATGATCTCCTGCGACACTTACTTTTTCGAGTGCTGCGCGAATGACTGTCGCACCGAGTTCCGTTGCTTTGACGTCCTTCAAACTTCCATTGAAATTCCCGATCGCCGTGCGCGTCGCACTGACGATGACGACTGCTTCACTCATCTGCTCCATCTCCTTATTGAATCGTGTATCCACCATCAAGGACGTTCGCTTGTCCAGTGATGCCTTTTGCTTTGCGGCTCGCAAGGAACAATGCATAATCTGCAATCTCCTCGACAGCAAGCAGACGTTTTTGCGGAACGAGCGGATAGATGACTTCTTCAAGTACCTTCTCAAGCTCGACGTGTCGCGTTTTCGCTAAGTCTTCCATTTGATTACGAACGAGTGGTGTATCGACGTAACCCGGACAAATCGCGTTGACGGTGATCCCGTATTCCGCTCCTTCAAGGGCTGCGACCTTCGTTAGACCAAGCAATCCATGCTTCGCCGAGTTATATGCCGCTTTCCCAGCAAAACCGATTAAACCATTGATCGATGCCATGTTGAGAATACGTCCGTAGCCTTGTTCCTTCATGATCGGAAAAGCATGTTTGATGGCCATGAACGGTGCCGTCAACATGATCTTAATCATCAATTCGAACTTCTCTGTCGGAAACTCTTCAATTGGTGAGACGTGTTGAAGACCCGCGTTGTTGATCAAGACGTCAAGTCGACCAAACTGTTCGACCGTCTGCTTCAAGACGGCTTCGACCTGTGCTTCATCGGTGACGTTTAACGTCATCCCGACTGCTTCATGACCAGCTCCGCGAATCGCTGCCGCAGCTTCCTCTGCTGCTTCCGCGCGGACGTCCGTTACGACGACTTTCGCTCCTGCCTCAGCGAACGCCTTTGAGATTTCTAGACCAATTCCGCTTCCTGCACCTGTGACGAGTACGATATCTCCTTTGACCATCTGCTTCACTCCCCTACCGTCACGCGCTCGAGTTCCGGACTGACCGTGAATCGTGCTTCCGTGACTTGTTTGACGTCTTCGACCGTATGACCATTCAGCGTCTCGATCAAGACCATCCCGTCCGGCGTGAAATCAAAGACGGCCCGGTCCGTAATCAGACGGTTGACGACGGCGCGTCCTGTCAACGGCAAGGTACACGACTGTTTGACTTTCGATTCGCCGTGTTTGTTGACATGCTCCATGATGATGACGACGCGTTTCGCTCCATTGACGAGGTCCATCGCTCCGCCCATGCCTTTGACCATCTTGCCCGGAATCATCCAGTTCGCGAGGTCACCGTTCTGATCGACTTCCATCCCACCGAGGATCGCGAGGTCGATGTGCCCACCGCGAATCATCGCGAACGATTCAGCACTGTCGAAGTAAGAAGCTCCGGATTGTGCCGTGACCGTTTCTTTGCCGGCATTGATCTCGTCCGCATCAACTTCATGATCAAGTGGATACGGTCCGATGCCAAGAAGTCCGTTTTCGGATTGCAGCATGACATGCATATCGTCCGGAATCGCATTGGCGATCAATGTCGGAATCCCGATCCCGAGGTTGACGTACATCCCGTCTTCAACTTCCTGAAGCGCGCGTTCAATGATGATCTCTCGTGTCGTTTTCATATCAATCTCCTCCTCAAGCTTCCCGGACAGTCCGGCGTTCGATGCGTTTTTCATAATCCGTTCCAACAACGATGCGCTGGACGTAGACAGCAGGCGTGTGGATCTCGTTCGGATCGAGTTCGCCGACTTCGACGAGTTCTTCGACTTCAACGATCGTTACTTTTCCCGCTGTCGCGACGATCGGGTTAAAGTTGCGTGATGTCTTCCGGAAGACAAGATTCCCGAGACGATCTGCTTTCCATGCTTTGACAATCGCAAAATCGCCGACGATTCCTTCTTCGAGCAGATAGGTCTTCCCGTCGAACTCCTTTTGCTCCTTTCCTTCAGCAATCGGTGTCCCGACGCCTGTTGGTGTATAGAAACCAGGAATACCAGCACCACCGGCACGGATACGTTCCGCTAGCGTACCTTGGGGAACGAGATCGACTTCGATCTCGCCACTGAGGTACTGTTGTTCAAACGTCTTATTTTCCCCGACATACGACGAAATCATCTTCCTGATTTGTCGCGTCTGCAAGAGGAGACCAAGTCCAAAATCATCGACGCCACAATTGTTACTGACGACCGTCAAATCCTTGACGCNNTTGACGCCTTTCTCTTGTAACGCCGTAATAGATTTTTCCGGGATTCCGCAGAGTCCGAAGCCCCCTACGACTAGCGTCGCCCCGTCAAAAATGTCTGCTGTCGCTTCCGCGAATGATGCGTATACTTTCCCCTGTTTCATCTGATGATGCCCCTTTCTAAACTCTTAGTACAAACCAGTCAAGCTATACAATCCAATCATCAAGAAGACCGTCACTGTTTTAAGGATCGTAATCATGAAGATGTCTTTATACGACTGACGGTGCGTTAGGCCCGTGACGGCAAGTAATGTGATGACGGCACCGTTATGCGGTAACGTATCCATTCCGCCGGACGCCATCGAGATGACGCGGTGCATGACTTCCGGTGGTATGCCACCCGATGTGATTGCCTGCGTATATTTATCCGACATCGCACTTAACGCAATCCCCATTCCACCCGATGCGGAACCGGTGACACCGGCAAGCGTCGTCGTCGTGACGGCTCCGTTGACGAGCGGATTCGTGAATGTCTCCGAGATTCCGCTTGAGACGGACTTAAATCCTGGTAACGCCGCGATGACGCCACCGAAGCCATACTCAGCACCTGTATTCATGACCGCTAAGAGCGCACCACCGATACTGACGTTCAGACCAGCTTGGAAGTTCGTCTTGATCTTTCGGAAGTCATAGAGCATCGCTGCGAGAATTCCGATCAACAATGCCATTTGAACGGACCAGATCGCAAGAACAGCGGGTGTCTCGATCTTTCCGAATGCTTCTAGACCGATTGCTGAAAAATCGAATCCTTCTGGATACCATTTCGGAATCGAGAGTGTAAAGACTTTGTTCATGACGGCAACAAGGACGAGTGGGACAAAGGCAAGGACTTGGCGATAGACTGGTTGACGATCCGTCTCGAGCGTCATTTCTGGTTCGTTCTTTAACTCCATTTGCGGTGCAGTACTTGCCGCTGTCGCTTCGAATCCAGCGTACCCTTCACCCGCTTGATGCGCTTTTTTCTTGCGTGACTCGAGATACCACATGCCGACGACTAAGATGAACAAGCCACCGACTGAACCCATGATCGGCGCAGCATAGATATCTGTTTTGAAGAACGTCGTCGGAATGACGTTTTGAATCTGAGGTGTTCCTGGTAAGGCATCCATCGTGAACGTGAACGCACCAAGTGCGATCGTTCCCGGAATGAGTCGTTTCGGGATGTTTGCTTCGCGGAACAAGTTCGCAGCGAACGGATAGACAGCAAATACGACAACGAATAAGCTGACGCCGCTATATGTAAGAATGGCGCCGAGTAAGACGATGGCAAGGATAGCGCGCTTCGCACCAATCATACGAATGATTGTCTTTGCGATCGACTCCGCGATACCGGACATCTCAACGACTTTTCCGAAAATCGCTCCGAGGAGGAAGACCGGGAAGTATGCTTTGATGAAGCCGACCATCTTTTCCATGAAGATATTCGAGAAGAATGGTAACACCCAGTCCGGGTTCGTCAGTAAGACGGCGAACAAGGCACAGATTGGTGCAAATAGGATGACCGAAAAACCACGATAGGCAACGAACATCAATAAAGATAAGGCAAGAAGAATGATGACGAGTTCCATGAGTAAGATCTCCTTCAAATTTAGTAAGCGCTTTCATACCGCTTCTTCATCATTTAACAATGCAGTGTCGAGGAGGTCAATCAAATTCCCTAAAACCATAAGTACAGCTTATAGAAATCATAAGTTCACATTATAGACACAATTGATAGGAAGAGTTTATTTTTTCGATAAACAGGAGTTAGTCCGTTTATGGCGTATATTTCTTAAATAACGTACTTTTTTCGAAAGGATGGACGATTCATGAAAAGCATCCTTTTTGACGTCTTACATAACGTGACGCTATTAATGGCTGGTTTTTATCTACTTGGAAAATTATCACCGCTTCCGATCACGCGAGAATCTCCACGTCTCACCCGCGTACTGTATGGTCTTGCCCTGAGCATGATCTCCTTACTGCTCATGCAGATGACAATCGAAGCAGCCCCCGGCGTCATGATTGATTTGCGCCATGTTCCTGTCATTGTCGCCGCCTACTTTGGAGGCGTTATTCCAACAACGATCGTGACGGTCGCGATCATTGTTTATCGCTTTAGTCTGGGAACGAACTTGGCTGCATTCACTGCATTTGGTTTCATCGTCGCTGTCGCCCTCGGAACGAGTCTGATTGTTCGTGAAATGCCGCCTTACGCAAAACGGACCTTTACACTCGTGACGCTCTATGCGACGGCTTTGCACGCCCTTGTCTTATGGATCGTCTTACCGAAACAAATCCTCTTACTCGAGGTCATGTCGGTCGTCATTCCCGCTTCTTTCGTTAGCAGTTGGCTCGCCCTTTTGATCATTCGTGATATCCGCCTGACGAAACAGTCGTTACGGGTGCTTCGGCAGAAAGCACAACTCGACTTTTTGACGGGATTGAATAATTCACGTGCTTTTAACGAATATTTCACGGATCTCAAACAACGATTGATCTTGAACAAACAGTCCATCGTGTTATTGACGATCGATATTGATCATTTTAAACAGATCAACGATACGTATGGACATGAAGCGGGTGACGAAGTGCTACGTCAGTTTGCCAGCCGACTGCGTGATGGCGTCGCAGAGAGCGGGTATTTATCTCGTAACGGCGGTGAAGAGTTCTCCGTCTTGTTTGAAGGCGTTCCGCTCGCTGAAGTGATTCCTTTAGCAGAGCAATTACGTGAACGTATCGCCTGCAGCCCGTTCCGACTAGCGACGACCGATCTGCCACTTACAGCATCATTTGGTTTAGCCGCGTATGATGAGACGACATCTCAAATCGACCATCTCTTACCGGATGCGGATGCTGCGCTTTATCAAGCAAAACAACAAGGACGGAATCAAGTCGTCCTGTTTTCTCCTAATGCAGAATCCGCCGTCAGCTTCCAAGAATAACGATGGACGTCACCTCTGAAATCCGCTACCTTTAAAGTAGAGGCAGGTGATTGATATGAAGTTAACAAAAGGTCCTTATATCCTGATCGGTCTTCTCTTAGGACTCGTGTTCGGATTCATTGGTGACAACTTCTATTTGTATGTATCAGCAGGCATTCTCGTCGGAGCACTGCTTGAATTGTATGTCGCATACGAACAACGCAAAAAAAATAAAAAATCATGATGGAGGTACCAACATGACATTCAGTGACTTATTCCTCTCGACCCTTACGTATATCGGTGTCGCGACCGTACTCCTTGCCATTGGTGTCGTCCTGTTCGAGGTAACGACGAAATCAAAGGAACTGGAATTAATCCGTAATGGTAAGAAAGCAGCCGTTTATGCATTCGGTGGACGTATTCTCGGTCTTGCCATCGTCCTCTATTCGAGTATCTCGAACTCCGTCAGCATTCTCGATATGGTCTTATGGGGTGCACTCGCAATCGTCTTACAAATCGTCTTGTTCTATCTCGCGGATTTACTAATCCCACGTTTAAGCATGACAAAAGAGATTGATGCGAACAACGAAGCAGTCGGCTTGCTGCTCCTCTTCTTATCGATTTCGATCGGTTTGATCATTGCTGGGTCGCTTACATATTAAAACGCATGAAAACAGCCCTGGATCTATTGATCTAGGGCTGTTTAGTTTATGATCAACTACTTATTTCGTATTACAAAGAAGGGATTTCTCATAGAGACATGTCTTATACATTACTACATTCTTATCAATTAGCTCTTAACATATTAGGACCAGACTGTGGTGATCTCTTTTTCAAACATGACGGCTTCGCCTTCTTGTGAACGCCCGACCTCATCTTTTATATGACATGCAGGTGTGACGACCTCATTCCAAACGCTCTTCAAGTAGTTTACTTGATCGATGTTCATCGACTCCTTACCATGCATGTTGCTCGCAACATATTCGAGCGCCTCGATATAAGAAGTATAGTTCTTTGCTACTTTCCGTAAAGATTCTGATTCTGGATCATCCGACTTGAATTGGAAGGACTGTTCGATATCGTGCATCGTATCAATCTTTGCCCTCAATTCGCTCATTGTCGACTTCTTTGTGATGGAATCTCCCGTTGAATAAGGTGCAAAGCTAGCCATATATCGCATCGATCTCTCGATGTAGTCTTTTCGATTGACTGAATTGACGGTCTTAGCATCCATCAGCACTTCATGCTTTCGTTCTATATAGGGAGTTGTGCGAGGGATGTATCCTGATTTATATGAATAGATGCCTCCCCCGATCAGTATAATCGCTGTCGAATAAAAGTATAAATAGCGTTTTTTCAAAATATGCCTCCTTGATGTTACGGATTTTTCATACCTTATTTCGACTCTCGATCCACGATGAGCCATTTCGAAATTATTATATAGAGAGGATAGGTTGACAATACCAGGATTAAGATGAGGCCAAGAACAGGGCTTGGCGTATCTCCCCCATTTTTGATTGGAATGATTCGGCTAGTGATGTATGTGAATAGCACATAGTAGACGAACCAGGAGAGGCAGATGATTCGTTCAAACGACTTATGTAGAGTGGATTTGAAGGTGATCTGTCTAATCAAAAAAGGAATACTGATTAAAGTGATCCATCCAATCATGATATTCAAAGTCCAAAACATACCTGAAGACATATTCGTAAGTCTCATGATTCGATTGATATTTAGCATGATTTGCAACGGAACGAATAATGCGACGGCATACAAAAAGCTCGATATGTTGATGTTAAAAAACGTCTTCACTCAATGAATCTCCTCTCGAATCGCATTGGATATAATCCACATCTTATCAGAAAGCAGTTTAGGAAAAGAGGGTTTGAGAGTTGTTTTTCACTTTTGTTCAATGTGTGAAGTAAAATAGTTCTATTTTCCATAATAGTCATGACTCTTACTTTGCACCTCTACTGAATGATGAGACCCAGATCAGTCGTTACATAGACTAGAGTTCTTAGAGGTTCATGAGATGACAATGATATATTATTAAAAAACTTCAATTATAATTAAAACGGCTAAAGCCCGTTCAAATCTTGGACTCAAGCCGTTTAAATACTTCTNNAACTAAACGGCTAAAGTCCGTTCAAATCCGGATTTTAGCCGTTTTAATTACTCATAGTTGACTGCCACTATTTTTCCAGCTCTTCTAGCTCTGTCCGCGAACGCGGGAACCCATTCGCTTGCCACTCAGCTCGATAGATGGAATCGAGTTTCGTCAATCCGACCTCATCCGGGTCCTTCGTAGCATCTGGACTCGGATCCTGATCGAGATGCGCTAAATATTCACGTAGTGCATCTGTTTGTGTGCCCTGTTCCCGCTTCCTGAACAACAGTAGACTCGCACCGGCAATGACACCTGCTCCGAATAAATACCGTTTTTTCAAGCCCATACGGTTTCCTTCTTTCTTTTCTTAAACCAACCCACCACCGTCACGCAGGCGAGGATGCGCGATGCGTTTGACCTTTCCCTCTTCGACCGTCAGGACATGATCGGGTTGTCGCTCAAAGTAACCGGTCTCAAGCACTCCAGACCAGCTCTTCACTTCTTTTGCGAATAATCGAACGTCCGAAATGGCTGATACATCAACGTCAAGAATCACGTGACCTCCATCTGTNNGGTAAGGCAAACGAATCCAGTTCGACAGGTAACGGTCCACTTAAATGATGGACGAACTTCGAGGAATCTGTCAGATAGAGCAATTCGCGACTCTTCAGAGCGACAATTTTTTCACGAAATAGTGCACCGCCACCGCCTTTAATGGTTTGAAACTGACCATCGATTTGATCAATTCCGTCAACTGTCACATCGATTTCCATTCCCTCTTCCAGATCAATCAATGGGATTTGTAACTGATCAGCGAGCTTTACCGTCGCAAGCGACGTCGCCACGCCACGAATCTGTAATCCAGCCTGTACGAGTGGACCAAGCGCCTTGATAAACCGTTCCGTCGTCGAACCCGTTCCAAGACCCACTATCATTCCATCCTTCACGTAAGTTAGTGCTGCCTCAGCGACTAATTGTTTCTCCTGTTCATACATCCGCATCCCTCCCTACATTTCTGTTCCCGTTTCGATTCGTCTTCAATCGACGGAGAGAGAGGATTCCGTTAACGTCAGGTACTGCTCAATTGCCTGGACGAGCGGTTGCTGAGCTTCGACCCAAAACGCGATAGATGTTGGATCGGCGTCGAGGTGACGTTTAACGATTTCATCGATCGTCGCTTGACCGGAATCGTGCATGACGGCATCAAAAACTGTCGAAAATTGACTCGGATCCGCTTGAACCGTCTGATAAAGACTATTGCTAAGCAGATAACCGATCGTATACGGAATGTTGTAGAACGCAAGGTTCGGATTAAACAGATGACTGATGTACATCCATTTGTAGCGCGCTGGTTCAGGCAGCACTGGACCATAAGCTAAGCGCTCTTCCTCTTGTAAAAGTTCACTCAACCTTTCAGCATTGATCGTACCATGCTGACGTTCCGCATAAAAACGTTGCTCGAAACGGAACATTCCGGGAACGATGCTGGCATATTTCAGCCCCTCTCGAATCTTGACCTCTAGGAGAGCAAGTACTTCCTCGCGCTCCGTCGTCTCTTTGATCGCAGCATCGAGGACGAGATTCTCCATGAACGTTGAAGCCGTCTCCGCGATACTCGTTCCTTTGACTTGGTTTAAATACGGTTCATCTTGCAGAACATAATTATGATAGGCATGACCGAATTCATGAGCAAGTGTCGCGACGTCTGGATAACTGTCACGGTACGTCATGAAAATCCGGCTCTCTTTTGCAATCGGAAAGGCAGCGCAGAATCCGCCTTCCGCTTTTCCGGGACGATTCTCCGCATCGACCCATCCCTCGTTAAACACGTTTTCAGCAAAAGCACCGAGCTTTGGATTCAACTGTTTGAATTGTTTGCTTACGATTGCCTGTGCCGTCTCAAACGGAACATGCCGCGCGGAACGATACGTATTCGTCTCAAAATCATGCCATTCTCCCGTCACCTGCTCTGCCTGGGCAATCTTGCGGGCATAATAGGCGTGAAAGAGGTCTCGGTGCTGATCGAGTGCTTCGATCATCGCTTTTAAGCTCGCTTCTGAGATCCGGTTCTGCTCAAGCAACTCTGTCAATGGTTGCTCCCAGTTCCGCATCTTGTAGGATTGCAATCTGAAGCCGGAGATCCGGTTCAAGATCGTCGCAAACAAGTCAGCCTCTTTGGCACAAGCGGCGTCAACTGCAATTGCTGCCGCTAGACGAGCCGAACGATCAGGCGCGAACATCGCTTCATGCAATCCTTGACCGATCGTGACCTGCTTTCCGTTCAAGTCGACCCGTAACGCCATGAAGCGCTGATCGTAGAGTTGTCCCCAGCCCTGGAATCCATCCACACCGAGATCCTGTAACAATTGTTCTTGAATCAGTGGTGCACGACGGGACTGGATGTCACGGCGTTCGTTTAAGAAAAAGGCGTACGGTGAATCCGTAACGAGCGCTTCCCACTCTTCTTGAGACAGTGCTGCGATCTTTGTATCGAGTGCTGCCACTTCACTGCGTACCATCGCTTGGACGACTTCGATCTCTTCAAGCAATGGATGGACTTCAACACGCGTGACACCTTCAGCGTACAGGCAATAAATGAAGTCGCTCCATTCCTCGACGTCGCGCGCGACTTGCTGATAACGCTCGACCTGTTCTGCCACATCAATCGGCCGATTCGACAATGCTGTTTGTATGGAAGCGATGCCTGCTTTGACGTCATCAATCGTATAGAGTGTTTCTAATTGCCATCGTGTGTGTTGCATGTGATTTCCCCCTCTTCGTGATCTTTCCGTTCTTTCATTCGTGAGGACACTCGACTTCTCCTGTATTTTCCATATAGATACAAAAAAACTCCTTCAGTCATTGACTAAAGGAGGACATCATCATAACACGAAGAAGTAGACACATAGGAAATGTGCTAGACTACCGAGTAGTACGAAGATGTGGAAGATTTCATGGAATCCGAGATGTTTAAACGATAAGACACGCGGCTTTAATCCATAGATGATGCCACCGATCGTATAGAAGATACCACCAAGGAACAATAGACCGATGCCGAGCGGTGATAAGACTTGCGCGAGTGGTGTGATCGCAAACACCATGATCCAGCCCATTCCGATGTAGAGCGTCGTCGATAACCAGCGTGGACTGTTGAACCAGACTAATTTGAAGGTAATTCCGGAAACAGCAATCAACATGACGATGCTAAACAAGACCCAACCCGTCGGACCATTCAGACTGACAAGACAAAACGGTGCGTAGGAACCGGCAATCAACAAATAAATCATCGAGTGATCCAATCGTCGCCAGATCGCAATCGCCCGGTCGCTCGCAAGGACCATATGATACGTTGCCGAAACAGCATAGAGTGCCATCATGCTGACCCCAAAAATAATCGCTGCGACGATGGCGAGTGATGCTCCGCGTTCTAATGATGCTTTAATGACGAGTGCGAGTAATCCGACAAAAGCAAAGACAGCCCCTCCCAAATGTGTTAATCCATTAATCGGTTCTCTCATATAAGCTTTCACTTTTGTTCCTCCCCTGATATGTAGTTTTGAATACTACATGGCGTTATATACATATTCTATCATATGATGAAGAAGTAGAAAGTCCTATTTTAACGATTTTGGAGGTTTTTTTATGACACGTTCTGACGACACGAGACATGATCGTCAATTACAGCTCGCAGATATCCCGAACATTGATCTTTATATGGATCAAGTCATCCAACTGTTTGAGCGAACATTCGAGGAAACGACGCGGAATGCGGATGAGACAATCCTGACGAAGACGATGATCAACAATTATGCCAAAAAAAAATTATTTTTTCCGGTTACGAATAAAAAGTATACGAAGGAGCATTTGATTTTAATTAGCTTGATTTATCAGTTGAAAAGTTCGTTTTCGATTAACGATATCAAGACGATCCTAACGCCCTTGAACGAAGGCATCGAACAGAATCAACTCGATCTGGAAGACTTTTATCGCACTTACCTTGAACTGACAGAACGAAATACAGCCCGTTTCATCACCGAACAAGATGCTCTTACCGCCTCGACGACCGATCCACTGGAACAGATTTTAGCGCTGGCTCATATGAGTAATCTGTACCGGCGCGCAGCGGAACAGTTGATCGATACCCAACTAAAAAAATAAGATAACGCTTTCACTGCGTGATACACTATAAGAAAAAGCAGAGGAGGAACAGTCATGGAGATGGCGACGACTTTCTTGCGACAACTGGATCATATCGCACCAGAATTCAGAACATATCAGGACGGTATTCTCATCGAATTGGCATTTGACCGGACGATCGGAACGGAGCAGGTATCCGCAAGCACGTTACTTGAGACAGCAGACGATTTAACGACACGATTGCGCACGCAAACTACGCAGGCTTTGCTGCTCGCTTCAAAAATCCATGCTTTTGACGCTCATGCACCGAGCCGCATCGCCGAGATGATGTCGCTTCACGGCTATTTTAAATCCCATCGTTTGTCGCATCCCCTGAATGCCTACTCCACTGCGCTGTTCATTAGTCGTATTTCTCCACAAGACATGGTACTCGAGCGGACCGTTCAGTTATACACTCTTCTTAAAAAACAGCATCGTTTCATCGTATCACCGCTGTTGACCTCCTTCGTCTATTTTCACGCTGCGACACGCGGTGATTTAGACGAACTCGCTTCGCGTATTGAAGCAGTCTATCAACGACTGAAACGACGTTTCGGTCGCGCTCAACAGACGTATATCGTCGCCTTGTTATTCTCTTTATTACCAGAGGACGATTGGGATCGTTATATCGCGCAATTGGAGTCGTCCCGTAAATTACATCGTAAGCATCATGTCCCGCTGTCATTCCACGGAATGCTTGCACTACTCGGCGACCCCAACATTCATGCTTCGGCACTCCAACAGATGGCAGAGACGTTACGCTCCGATTTACGTTTTAAGTACCGGAGGGACTTGGTCTATTTGACGGCGATCCGATTATACTTGAGTCAACAAACGATCCTGCAACAACTCTTCCCATCTTCGATTCTTCCGCCGGATAGCGCCGATGCGACTCCGTTCTTGCTCTTCCCTGTTGATTTGACCGATACGTCACATGCGACAGATGGCGGAATTGACGGTGGATTCGATGGTGGAAGTGATGGCGGTGGGAGTGGCGAGTAACCGTTTAAAAATAATACATTAAAAAGGGCAATCGACGTGTGGCATTTCTGCCGGACATCGATTGCCCTTTATTTTAGTCATTCTTAACCTTGTTGGTTCTCTTCATCGGATGGCTCGACATCGCCATCTTCATCAGAAGCATGCGACAAATCCGGTGCCTCTTCACTTGAAGCTTCGTCATCTGGTCGTTCTGTTTTCTCAGCTTCTTGATCTTGATGCTTCGTTTCTTTTTCATCCTTCGATTTTTCCGGAACCTCCGTATTGTCTTGCGGGTCACGTCCGGCAATCTCATCCTTCGTCATCCGGTTTCCTGAAGTAATCGGGTCCGTCTCTTTATCATGTTGATCAGCCATTTGGCATCCCCCTTAAAATGTACTTGTTCCACATTTTAATGTATTCCCGACTGAAGAACGGTTAAACCTCAGCACGCCCTCGAACGATGTCCTCGATGAGTAATTGTTC
This sequence comes from Exiguobacterium sp. UBA6282, assembly GCF_002440475.1. Classification (NCBI taxonomy): domain Bacteria; kingdom Bacillati; phylum Bacillota; class Bacilli; order Caryophanales; genus Exiguobacterium; species Exiguobacterium sp. UBA6282. The sequence goes on from NZ_DJUM01000008.1 coordinate 32,956, forward strand.
AATCGGCTGAGGGTGATGGACCTCGTAGCCTTGCATATAAAGTTGCTCATCCAACACTTGAATCTGTTGCAATTGCGACGCGGTCTCGACTTCCTGAATCACGAGCGCGATGTTTAACGTCGAAGTCAAGGAATGAACAGAGCGAATCATCGAACGCTCTAACTGATTTTGCACGAGTCGACGTGTAAAGATTGGATCGAGCTTGACTGCTTGGACTGGTAAACGCAATAACGAATTAAGTGACGCGTAGTGACTACCGAAATGATCGACCGTCAGACGGTAGCCTGCTTGGCGCAGCTGCTCCAAACGTTTGATTGCAAAACGACGACGCGTCTGCAATACTTCCTCCCGGATTTCAAGAATGAGTCGTTCGCCCGGGAAATACGATTCTTCTGTCAGTCTCAGTAATTCTGAAAAGAGTTGATCCGACTCGAACTGACTTGCCGATAGATTGACGGCGACGGAAATCTTACGTCCAAATGTCTCCTCCAAGCGCCGTTGATCCAGGATCGCCTGACAGATCGTAAATCGACCGATGTCTGGGAAAATCTCCATCTTCTCGGCAATCGGAATAAAATCCGTCGGACTGACGAACCCAAGCACAGGATGATTCCAGCGTAGAAGCGCTTCGACCGCGACGTAGCGTTCTTGTTTCGCATCAACGATCCATTGATAGTAGAGCTCGAATTGTCCCCGTTCTAGTGCATGCGAAAGCTCTGATTCAAGAACTGATGCAAATGGATGCTGTTCCGCATTCCGATTTGGATTGACAAATGAGGTTCGCTGTTTCCCCTCGTGTTTGACTTGTTGCATCAAGGCTTCTGCTGCGTAGATTTGTGTCTGGCGACTTGCCATATCACCGGTCAGAAGACTGACGCCAGATGATGCCGTCACCTGAATCGGTTCGGCTGCAACACCAACGATCGGTTGCTCAATCGCTTCCGTGACGATGCGAGCGTAATCTTCCGCATATTGTTCGAATTCCTGTTCCTGTTCGAGTGCTGCTAAGACGACGAATTCATTCCCATCCATTCGACCGACGACATGATTCGGTAAAGGAACATATTTCAGCCGATTCGCGATTTCGCGTAGCACTTCGTTCCCTGCCCGGTACCCATGCGTCGCATTAATCGCATGGAAACGGTCGAGGTTCAACACCATTAAGAAAGCAGGATGAATCGTCACACTCGAGATCAGTCGATTCATGTATCGTTCGTTATAGACATCGGTTAGCGCATCCTTGATGACATACGTTTCGACGTTGATCGATTTACTAATGATATCCGCATACCGCTCGACGAGTGCGATATCCTGCTCCTTGAAGTCGAATGGTTGATCATCAAAGGCACATAATGTCCCGATTTTTTCATTTTCCGCATTTTTGATCGCTACTCCTAAAAAGCTACCGTTCCCAAGAGCTTTCGTGACCGGATGATTGACGGTCAATGGATCGTTGAGCAATTCATTGATCGAGACCTTCCCGTCCATCTCATCGACGACCAGCTTACAGAGGACATGTTGGAAGACATGGGTCGAGCCTTCTTCGATCAACTGACGTTCTTGATTGATTGCCTTGACGACAAAGTTGCTGTATGAGTCGTTCAATGCAAAAAATAACGTATTGACGCCAATTCGTTCACTCAGCTTTTCAAGAATTTCCTCAACGAGTGGATGTAATGCTTCATAACGAATATGTGAGTTATTCACCGTGTCTTCCTCCTTTCTGAGTCTGTCGTCGGTCATACGCCGATCGGAAGTTGAATGATGAAGGTACTGCCTTCCCCTTCCGTCGATTGGACGGAGATTGCTCCGCCATGATCGAGGACGATCATCCGACAAATCGCGAGTCCTAAGCCCGTTCCGCCAATTTTGCGCGTATCCGAGTTATCTGCTCGGTAAAACTTATCAAAGATGTAAGGGAGCGCTTTTTCTGGAATACCAAGCCCTTCATCTGAAATCTCAATTCGTAATTGATCTGACTGATTTGATCCTTTGATCCGAATCGCGCCGCCTTCGGGCGAATATTTAATCGCGTTCATGATCAAGTTCGTAAACAGTTGTTTCATCTTCTCACTGCTGGCTGAAATCGTATAGGATCCCGGACTAAATTGGACACTGATGCGATGTGCGCGACTCGCAAGATCGAACATCGGCTTCATCTCGAACATCAATTGTTTTAAATCAAGTAATTCTTTTTGTGTTCCGTGTGTCGAGTCTTCCCCTTTTTGAATTTCCAAGATGTCATTGATCAATTCCGCCAATCGAACGGTTTCCGAATGAATCGTTTGCAAATAGCGTTTCTGCCGCTTCGGATCGACTTCTCGTTTCATCAATAACTCCGTGAAGCCCATGATCGAAGAAAGCGGTGTCCGCAACTCGTGCGAAACGATCGAGACGAACTCTGCCTGCTTAAGGTCGAGCTCCTTGTCTTTCGTCACGTCACGTAAGACAAGCATCATCCCCCATTCAACGTTCGCAATCGCAATCCGTTCAGCGTAGGCACTGAGCAACAAGTTCCCCCTGAATGCCGATAACTCGATCGTTTCTCCCGGAATATCCCCGTTCATCAGTTGACCGATGTAATCATGAAGTGCTTCCGGCTGATCGACATGTTCAAACAGCGACGTCGCCCGTTCATACGCGTGACGGAACCCTTGCGCCTGATTGACGAGCTTTGGTGGAAACATATTCAATAAGGCCTGGTTCGCATAAATCTGCTCCCCGCTACTCTCGATATATAGGACAGCTTCCCGAATCGAATCGAGTAGCTGATACGTCTTGATTTTTTCATGCTCCATTTGATGGAACAGGAGATGGCGTTCAAGCGTCATTCCAAGTTTTCGTGATAGATCAAGTAAATCCCCGACTTGTTCTAAATTGAACTGGGCGAAGGCATGGCGGATGTATAGCAGTCCGACGACTTGTCCGTTGCTTGGAGACTGCACGGGAATTGCTGACTCGAACTGGTCGCCGAGTGGCAATTGGACCGATTTACGCATGACGAATGCGCGACGCAAGACCGAATATTGATCGAGATCTTTTTCGATCAGCTCCATATCGTCGATCCCTTGTGCGACGAAATGATTTAACTGCTCCCGCCGGTACAAGAGGATAGCTCCTTCTTCTACCTCAAGCAGTTGCAACAAGATCATCAAGACAGTCTCACAGGCTGCTTCAACATTTTGTGTCGCCAACGCTTCCATGATTTCATTGCGTTGCTTCAATTTCACTTCGACGTTTCGTAAATTCTGTTGTAATCGATTGATTTCACGTTGATCGAGTGATGTGAATCGTGCCTCAGTTGATGCCGGAACCGTTCCTTGGCGCAATCGGTAAGGGCGATCCTTCGAGTGGTCGCGTAAAATTCGTTTCAACGTGTATCCTCCTTTCTGAATTCATTCATGCTTCAAATTATATCACGGTCCGTACCGTATCAACAGTTCCAGCACTGTCTTCCTTACATGCTGATTTGCACTAATGTACGAAATGATTCTTCAAAGGAACGGTCCGCATCTCGCGTCCGTTTTTTCGGTCCCTTCGTACGCCCGCCTGCTCGTCGGATTTGTTGTCCGACATGGCGAGTGTGGAGCAATAAATCGATATTATCGTTCGTGAACTGGCGACCATTTTGATCAATTGCGAGTCCCCCTCGCGCTAAGACGAGTGCTGCCAGACCAAAATCCTGGGTCACAACGAGATCGCCACGTTTCATCCGATTGACGATCGCATAGTCGACGGCATCTGGTCCTTGTCCGACGGTAATCGTCGTCGCTCCTTCTCGGATCATCTGGTGTGCCGTATCACAAACTAAAAAGACGTCACGTCCCTGTCGGTGTCGAATGACAAGATCGACAACGGGACATCCGTCCGCATCTACGAAAATAGACATTTGAATCCTCCCTTATTGTTTCCACTATCAGTGTCACAAATCGAAAGATTTTTTGTCAAGTCGCGCTTCCCATTTGACCGTCTCTTCGTTCTTCCGGACAATAGAAAAGAGAGGATGTGTTGAAATGAACGCTGCGACGTTCCAATCTTTTTACCTGTTATTAAAAAAAACGAAACCACCGGTCGGTTTATTATCTGCCGCCGTTTCCGTCTCCGTCATCCAAGCGCTGGCTGCGCTCGCCATTCCTTGGTTCTTAAAGACGTTGATTGATGGTTTTACTGTCGATCGACTGACACCACAATTGATCAGTCTATTTGTGATCGTTTTCCTCGTCCAAGTCGTCGCGAACGCTTTATCGATCTATTGGTTACAGATCGTCGGTCAACGGATCGTCGCCAATTTACGAACGCTTCTATGGAAGCATCTATTAACGCTATCGATTCCGTTCTATGATGAGACAAAATCCGGTGAGCTCGTCTCACGACTCAATAGTGACGCAACGACACTTCAGCAATTGCTATCGGAACAACTCGTCCGTTTGCTGACGTCACTCGTCTCAATCATCGGAGCAATCACGATCCTATTCTTCCTCGATTGGCAAATGACGCTCGTTATGGTCATCGCTGTCCCCGTGACCTTGTTGATCATCATTCCGCTCGTCCGCAAATTACACAAGATTTCTCGTGGGACTCAGAAGGAACTTGCAGGATTATCCGGTTTTTTTGCCGAGATGCTCGGTGAGGTCCGACTCGTCAAATCACAAGCAACAGAAGACTATGAGCTGGGACGAGGAAAAACGCGGATTGAGAACTTATACGGATATGGTGTGAAGGAAGGACGAATTCAAGCCCTCTTGTTGCCGATCTTTAACGTCACTCTAACGACGATGCTGATCTTGATCATCGGTTTTGGTGCCTACCGCGTTGCGACGAACCAGATCACGGCGGGTGAACTCGTCGCCTTTTCGCTCTATTTGTTCCAAATCATGACACCACTCGTGACGATGACTGAATTCATCACGAAGTTACAGAAAGCACGCGGTGCGACAGAGCGAATCATCGAGCTTCTCGATGAATCACCGGAAGCACCTGGAACGCTTGTAGCATCTCGTCCGTTTACGGACGTGACGGTCGAACACCTGTCATTTGGATACAATGAGACGTCGATCTTACAGAATGTCAGCTTTACGTTACCACGCGGCAAGACGACAGCAATCGTCGGTCCGAGTGGCTCCGGTAAAACAACATTATTTGCGTTACTTGAGCGATTTTATCAACCGACGTCAGGACAAATCCGTCTCGGAGATCAACCCATTTCTGATTTGACGTTATCGTCTTGGCGACAGGCAATCGGATATGTCGCGCAGGATTCCCCCGTCTTATCAGGAACGATTCGTGACAATCTCGTCTACGGTCTGACAGATGACATCAGTGAAGACAAAATCTGTGCGGCTGCACGGATGGCGAATGCCGATACGTTTATCGAACGATTCCCGGAAGGTTATGCGACTGAGATTGGAGAACGGGGTGTCAAACTGTCTGGTGGTCAACGCCAACGAATTGCGATTGCACGTGCACTCCTCCGTGATCCGGAAATTCTGTTGCTTGACGAAGCGACATCCAGTCTCGACTCCGAGTCGGAACGTGTCGTTCAAGAAGCACTCGAGCGATTAATGGTCGGACGGACAACGTTTGTCATCGCCCATCGTCTCGCGACGGTCCGTCATGCCGATCAAATCATCGTTCTTGAAGATGGTCAGATTTCAGGTATCGGGACACATGATCGACTTGTCGTCGACAATCCATTGTATAATAAGCTCGTAACGCAACAATTCATCGGCACGGAACGTGCAAGGGGGAATCACGTATGAAGACAGTCGGTTTCATCGGATTAGGTGTCATGGGACAAGGCATGGTCCGCAATCTGCGTAAGGCAGGTTTTACAGTCAAAGGATACAATCGTACGAAAGAGAAAGGACTCGTCCTTGAAGCAGATGGTGTCAAAATCGTCGATACGATTCAAGATGTCGTCACGGATGTCGACGTCGTCATCTCGATCGTCGGTTATCCGCAAGACGTCGAGCAGATCTACTTCGAAGACGGCATACTCGATCATGCGACACCAGGAACGATTCTGATTGATATGACGACGTCTAGTCCGGCTCTTGCTGAACGAATCGCGCAGGAAGCGACAGCACGCGGTCTTCAGGCACTTGACGCACCTGTCACGGGCGGTGATCTCGGTGCGAAGAACGGAACACTCGCGATTCTCGTCGGTGGTGAAGAAGCGGCTTTCGCACAAGCGAAGCCATTATTCGAGGCGATGGGGAAATCGATTTCACTCTTCGGTGGTCCTGGTAAAGGACAATCGGCGAAGCTCGCGAACCAAATCGCAATCGCCGGATCGATGATTGGAACAGCGGAGATGTTGTTGTTCGTCACACGATCCGGAATCGATCCGACACAGTTCATCGAGACGATCAAATCTGGTTCTGCCGGTAGCTGGAGTCTTGAGAACTTGATCCCGCGCGTCATCGCCGAAAACTACTCACCTGGTTTCTTCGTCAAACACTTCATCAAGGATATGCGCCTTGCCCTCGAACGCGGCGCTGAGATGGGTATCGCGACACCTGGTCTCGCACTCACAAAAGACTTATACGAACAACTTGCTGAGCTGGGTCACGCCGATTCCGGTACACAAGCGCTTTATCTATTGCTCGCTGAGCGTTCACGCGCTTCGGTGGAATAAGCAAAAGCCTGTACGCTACGTCTACTGACGTAATGTACAGGCTTTTTTACGTTCATCCCTTAACGGAACGTGTTGGTTTCAAGCGTTCATAGAAGTGTGCCATCGTCGTATCGAAGTATGGCGTCAAGAAGATGACACCCACTGTACTGAGTAGTGCGAGGATCCCCCAGCCGATGAAACTCAAGTAAAGCATGATCAGTTCACGCTTATGCCCTTTCATCATCCGGCGGCTTTCACCAAGTACTTGCCAAAACGATAATTCCGGTCGATCGACTAAAATATACGGAACGAGACGATATGCTAGGTAAAAGTATAGTGCCGGTAAGATCAAAAATGATCCAACATAGACCAATACCGTTACGATCGCATATGCGGCAATTGTCCGGAAAGCACGTCGAAACGAAGAGAACCCTTCGAACAGTGTTCCGATTCCGGCAGACTCCCCGCGGGTGAAACGTAAGTAAGCAATCGTTCGACCAACTGTCACTGGAGCCAGGACAATCGTGACGACCATGTTCAGTGCGATGAATCGAACCATACTATCAATGTCATCTTGATCAAATGACATCCGGCTTGCAGCGAGCGCAAAAATAAGGAAGTAGATGATCGAGATGCTTAATCCGACCAACCATTGTCCTTTTAACGTACCAAGAGCAGCTTGTTTCAATTGTTTAGGGTTCATGTCGTACTCCTTTATATCCACTATTTCCACTTTTGATTTTAGCCCAGTTCCTTTGAAAAACCTAGTTCTCCCACTCTGCTTTTCATCTGCTTGAAGCGAATCGTCGAAAAGTCGTCACGAGCGCATGAAAAAAATCCATTTCCCTCATCTCAACAGATCAGAAAAATGGATTGATTCACTCGATGATCATCCTAGGAGTCGTGTCAACGCCTCAACGCGTTCTTTTTGAATGGCACCGTCTTGTAAGACCGCCGATCCTACATGCAGTTCGGACGCCTTCGTTGCTTCAAGAAGTGCCTCTGCATTTTCAAGTGTGATGCCGGATCCTGGTAAGATGATCAAGTCCGGATAGTCTACAATCAAACGTGCGATCGTCTCTTTACCTTCTAGTGCCGTTGCTTGACCACCTGACGTCAAGATCCGGTCGACTTCCGGAAAATCAGCGAGTACTTCTGCCGCTTCAAGAATATCACGACTACTGTCGATTGCTCGGTGGAACGTCAATGACAGTTCCCCTTTATGTTTGATGATGCGACCGAGGAAACCTTCGTCGACACGACCGTCTGCTGTCAATGAGCCGACGACGATCCCGGCTGCACCGAGTTCACGGATCAAGTCAATATCCGTGATGATTGTCTCCTCATCTGATTTCGAGTAGACGAACGATTTGCTATGTGGTCGCACGAGGACGTGAACCGGAATCTCAACCGTCGAGACGACTTGACGGATCAGTCCGTAGCTCGGCGTCAATCCCCCTTCGGATAATGCGGAAACGAGCTCGATCCGGTCCGCTCCGGCTTGTTCTGCTGCGACCGCTTCTTCTACGGTCGATGCAATGATTTCTAACATGATACATCCCTCCCGCATCAGTGTATCATGAGACGACCATCCAGTTCACGCGTTCGTTGAACAGTTTCATCTCCCATGATGGCGGATAGGAAGCTGGGCTGAGGACGATTTTCGCGCGCCGGAACTCTGCCACTTTATATTTTCGGTTTCCTTGGAACTCGTCATTGGCTAAGAAGGCGTAGACATCTTTTGTGCAACTAATGACCGCTTTTTGGATAAGTGACGATTCGATATCATCACTGACGAAGCCTCGCTCAATCTCAGCACCATCAAACGATAGGAAACAGGCATCAAAAGCATAGGCATCCAGCGCTTGCAATACCTCGACCCCGACCGTCTGTCCGTATGCATCGACTGTTCCGCCTAACAATCGAATTTCCCCAGTGAACGGTCCCGTCTTACGGCACTGCTCCAAGTGACTGGCGACGATCAGTGAATTCGTGACAATCGTCGCGTTTCCCGTTAAATAAGGTAACAAATGCTCGACCGGTTCTCCCCGTCCGAGAAAGATACAGGAATAGTCACTGAGCCACCCTTTCGCATAGCGCGCTAAACGGCGGGATAGCTGATCCGTTCGCCGTGAGATCGGCGTCTCCCGTTTTCCTCCTTGATAGATAGCACCGCCATAGACACGCTTCAATTGACGTTCGCGTTCCAACTCCTCTAAGTAGCGTCGTACCGTTTCTCCCGAGACATCGAGACGTTCGATCAAATCCTTCGTCATGACTTTCCCTTCCTCTTCCAGCCATTCCATGATGCGTGATTTCCGCTCTTCTCCTAACAACGACACGTGCGCTTCCCCCTTTACAGACCAGTTCTAGTTCTAGTGTAGCGAACGTCTGTAAAGGTCTTGTAAATCCGATGTAAATAAACGTGTAGTTCCTATGAAATGTCGTTGAATTCGTCCGTTATCCGACTCTTTCATCAAACGAAAGACGCGCCTGCCTCTCAATGAGTGAGATGCAGACGCGTCATTAGTCGTTCATTCAGATGATTTCTTTGCAAAGAGTGGAATCTTAGACTCTGTTCCTTGGCGAATCCGTTGGATGTTATCACGGTGCTTGAAGATGACGAACAACGCAAGAACCGTAAAGAACGTCGGAACGATCCAATCGTTCGTCAAGACGCCGATCGTGATCGACACGACAATCCCGACACTTGCTGCGACGATCGAACTGAGCGAGACCATCCGGCTCAGGCGAAGTGTCGTCAAAAAGGATACGAGCAGAAAGATGAAGAGAATCGGACTCGTCACGAGCAACATCCCACCAGACGTCGCGACTGCCTTTCCGCCCTTGAACTTTGCGAAAATCGGATAGATATGACCGACGACAGCCGCTAATCCAGCAAACAGCGGATGCACATCCGCGCCCATCAAGATCGGAACAAGGCTCGCGACGGCTCCTTTTCCAAGATCACCGATCAAGACGATGATTCCTGCCTTTTTCCCCAAGACACGGAACGTATTCGTCGTTCCGAGATTCCCGCTACCTTGTTGACGAATATCGATTCCGTGTCCCCATTTCCCGACAAGTAATGCGAACGGAATCGAACCAAGCAGATAGCCAAGAACCAAAATCCCTATGATTTCAATCATAGTCAACCTCCAACCTCTTAGTGACCGACTTTCATATATTCCTCAAGAGTCTGTCCGTTATTTTTAATTTGTGTCGCGACATCGACTCCGACATAACGAATGTGCCATGGCTCATACGTATAACCCGTCCGCGACTGGAAACCACGGTCGTAACGAACGATGAAGCCGAACTTCGCTGCGTTATTCGCGATCCATTTTCCTTCTTTCGTATCACCAAGAGCGTCTGTTAATCCATTACCTACACTTGGTGCCGAAATATCAAAAGTGAGACCTGTCTGGTGTTCACTGTGACCAGGGCGTGCTGAATATTGATCAGCAGCTGCCTTGCCGTCACGTGCGACATAATTATTATACAATACTTTTTGACGTGCGCCGGAACGGAATCCGCTGACAGCGTTCAATGTCACGCCTTCTTTTTTAGCAGCAGCGAACATTTTTTCCATCTGTTTCGCAGCTGGTGCTCGCATGTAGCTTTGTTCAAGTACACCCGAATAGGAGAAGCTGACGTTTGGAACGACGAGATCCGACGGCTTGTAGTCGATTGGCAAGCTATACTTCTTGTTGACGACGACGAGCATTCCAAGCGAAAGATCGGCTTTGGCATCTGCTGATTTATCGACGTCTGGCGTCTCATCTTCTGGTTTCGATGGTTTTTCCTGCTCTGGATCCTGAGACGAACTATCCGGTTTATCCGTCGATTCGTCCTTTTTGTCTTCTGTTTTGTTCTCTGCTGCAGGTGTATCATCTTTCTTTTCTGTTTCATCCTTCGTTGCCTCATCCGAAGATCCTTGGTCCTCTTGTGTCGTCTCATCGGATGATTTGTCTTCAGATGACTTGTCTTCTTGTTTTGCATCTTCTGACGTATCGTCTTTCGTTGTTTCTTCTGTTTTGTCTGTTTTGCTTGTTTCTTCTTTGTTCGTGTCTTTTGCTGTGTCTTCTTTTTTCGTTTCGTCTTTTGATTGTGTTGTCTCATCTGATTTCTGTTCAGTTTTCGTCGTATCGTCCGCTTGTTGATCCCCAGGATTACATCCTGCAAGGAGAAGCGCTAACGTACTAACGGTTACGATTTTTTTCATGAGTAAGACCCCTCTTCTTTTTATGCTTCTCTATGTTACCGCTAATTGTTCCATCCGTCGAGCCTACTTCCAACAGATGGACTAAGACCCTACCTTACTTCAGCTTCTTTATTTTCGCAAATGATTCTGACTTTGTCATCGGTCGTTAGTACCAAGTGCTNNAAATAAAAAAAGCGGAACCGATTCAATAAAATCGATCCCGCTATTGTTGTACATCTTCACGCTTCCGTTAAGAGTGCTGCGTCCGTCTCACTCATCTTCTCGTAGATGTCGTGCCAGTTTGGGAACACCTTCGGCAAACGAATCGGTCGGAAGTTTTCCTTCTTGACGACGACATGTGTCGTCTTTGCCGATACCGCAAGTTTTCCGTCTGGATGCTTGACGGTATAACCATAAATCGTCCGTAAGCCATCGTAATGATCAATCCAGACCGTGACGACCGCCGTATCACCGTACGTCAACGAGCGCTTATAATCGAGATTGACATTCGTAACCGGGGAGACATAACCCGCATCTTCCATCTCCTTGTAATTAAGACCCAAGGACTGGATTAATTCTGTCCGTGCCAGTTCCAGATAGACGAGATAGTTCGAATGATAGACGATGCCCATCATGTCCGTCTCGGCGTACCGAACAGGTATTTCAATCGTATGCATGTAGCTTCCCCCTTAAAAATCCTCTTTTTCAAGATAGGACCATTCTGAACCGGATAAGCTAACTTTGTCAATTAATCGCATCGATTGTTTCGCGATCGCCTGTTCGACAATCGTGATCGCCGCCCGTGCGTTTCCGTTCGGAACGACATCGATTTTCTCGGTAAGCGTCTGTCGCGCGTCCTCCGTCAGCTCATATCCGAATCGTGCCGCATATCCTTCAATGATTTGAATCAACTCGTCTGGCGAATAATTTGGGAAGTAGAACGACCGCTTGAAGCGCGACTTCAATCCCGGATTACTCGCGAGCAAGGCGTTCATTTGTTGCTCGTAACCAGCAAGAACAACAACGAGATTGTCTTGATGTTTCGTCATCTCATCCACAAGCGTATCGATGGCTTCCTTCCCGAAGTCATTTGCTCCACCGTTTAACGCATAGGCTTCATCAATGAATAAGACACCACCCAGCGCATCTCGAATCGCGTCGCGTGTCTTTTGCGCCGTCTGTCCGACATATCCGGAGACGAGGTCAGCTCGGCTGACGACTTTCAAGTGTCCGCGTTTTAAATAGCCGCATTGTCGTAAGACATCGGCATAAAGCTGAGCGACAGTCGTCTTACCGGTTCCACTATTGCCGCTAAAGACCGCATGCAGTTCGACCGGTAATACCTTATAACCGGCTTCACGACGGCGTTTTTGCATTGATAATAAGGCTTCGATCTGTTTCAATTCATCCTTTAGATCAGACAATCCGACGAGCGAAGCGATCCGTTCTTCCACCGTCGCGTCCGGTTCTTGCACCATCTCGAAATCTTCTTGTTCGAGTAAGGCAAAGTCTTCGTGACTGGCACTCTCTCCAAGGCTTGCTCCCTTCTTGAAGATCGCATCAAGCACGATATTGCGAACCGCCCGTCCGTTTCCGAAACTCGCGTCGACGCGCTCCCGCTCGAGCCGACCGAGCAACGCCCGCTCTGCTTGTTCCGTCAAGACGTAATCATTTGCCGTCGCGATCGAGCGTCCGATCGCGAGCAGCTCTTGATCCGTATAGTCTGCAAGCAGATAATGATTCGATTCCGGGAAACGGCTTCGTAATCCGGGGTTCGCCTTCAGGAAATCACGCATCTCTTCCGGATAACCAGCGAGGACGACTGCAAACCGTCCCGCATATTCCCCACTCGTCATCGCAGCGACGAGCGTATCGATCGCTGCCTGCCCATAGTCGTTCCCACTTTGTCCGGCGCGCTTTAAGGCGTAGGCTTCATCGATGAAGAGTACACCTCCGACAGCTTCCCGGACCTTGCTCATGACTTGTTCTTCCGTTTGTCCGACGAAGGCTCCGACGAGCGACGAACGATCCGTCTCGACGACTTCTGGTCGTTCGAGTAGTCCGAGTTCATGGTAGATCTTCGCCATCAAACGAGCAAGCGTCGTCTTCCCGGTTCCTGGGTTCCCCATGAAGATCATGTGTAGCGATGGTTGATCACTTGAACGATAGCCGTCTTCCGACCGTTTTTGTTGGTACTTCAAAAAACGATACATGTGGTGGACCCGTTGTTTAATGTCTTCGAGACCAATCATCGCGTCGAGTTCCTCGAGTGCTGATCGTTCAACTTGTTTGCTTTCGACGGGAAGTAAGGCAACGACACGCTTAAGATCCTGAATCGTCGTCGCCTTCAATTCCGTCATCTCACGGAACGCTTCTCGGGAATAGAAGCGTTCTTGTAAGCTATCGACGAATGTCTGCGCCGTCTGCTCGAGCGTTGCACTCGAACGTAGCAATGCCGTTCCAGCATCGAACAGTTCCGTCCAGCGTTCGGCATCTAGCCGACGAAGTCGTTCTGTCAGTTCGACGATTTGATCCGTCTCCTCGACGATTTGGCTCGCTTGGAGAATCAGTTCCTTTGTCGCAGATCGTTTCGCGTTTGCATTGTCCGTCTCACGAATCGTCGGGAACGTATGCGCGACGAGACGCTGATACGTACTTTGTAGTTGTTGCTCCGTTAATAACTGCTCAAGACGTGCTGGCAAGCGACCATGCTGACGGATTTCTTGCATCCAGCTCTCAGCTAAGGCGTCCAGTCGTCCTGTCATGATATAGCGATGCTCGACAAGTAACGCTAAGATACGGACGAGTGCTTCCGTTTCTCCAAGTAGCCGACTACTTTGGGCATAACGTAGCGCAAGCACCTCCTCAACTTTCGCGCCCTCTTCCCACGCCTTGATTTGATTGAACATCTCCTCTTTCGAGAATGCTTCCATGTTGAACCTCCTGCGTCTCGAAAAAACCGACTTTGTCCGCTACCGTTTCGTAGCGTCATCGCCGGTCGTTTCTTGTTTATTTTGCTTTTAGCCATTCCTTATCGAACGTATCAATTGTCTCAAAACTCTTCATCTTGACAGAGTAGAACAATTTACCATTATTGCGTGATTCGGCACCGAGGACTTTCGAACGGTCAGATGCGACATAATACGTCGCTTGTTCCTGGTTGTTTTCTTTATCGAAGATCGATGGATACTGTTTGATCCATTCTTCAGGAACCGTGCTCGATGGTTCTTTTTTCACGTAAACGTCCGCAGCCATCCCTGCAATGTCTGCTTCTCCCTCGACTTGTCCAAAGTCCCCTTTTTTAATGAAGGCGAGAATCTGTTCATTGAATCCACGAGAGAGGAATGGACGCGGCGCACTGACGCTTTTGCCTGCTTTCGTCTCATTGACTAACTTCCCTGTCGCATCATACTCACGGAACATTGTGCCGTTCCAGATCGCAAGCGATCCTTTTGACGGTCCGTCTACGACTTCTGTCCGAAAATGCCCTTTGTCGTCAAACACGACTTCATATGTCCGGGCTTCGAGCTCATCTTTTTTCGTTGCGAGTTTCTTCTCGACATATTGAATGCGTGTCATCGTATAAAACGGTTTGACCGTTGCGGCTTTTTCATCGCTTGCGGTCTGCGTCTTGTTCAAGAGATAAAAATTGTAGGCAAGGAGGATCGCCATTGCCACGATTGCTACTGCAATCCACGTGCTCGTTCGTTTCGTCATGCCATGTACACCTTCCTAGCTCAAGTCTCTATTCCCTATCATCGTATCGGTTTTAAAGGGGAAATACAAAGGGTTTGTCCAAGATTTCACGATTTCTGAGTAAATTCGTCAGACTTTTGAACAAATCAGAAAACGTTCAGGACGACAGAAAAAGGCGAACCGAATGAATTCGGTCCACCCTTAATTACGTTTACGCTTCCTTCGGCGTCAGCGAGACGATCATCGACTCATCGACCAAGTAATAACTATGATGTGGCATTTCACGTAAATAACCATCCTGAAACAACATCGCACAGTCGACTTGAAACGTTTTGCTATACGGTTTTAAAGGAAGTTTTTTCACCCGGTCAAAATAGCGATCGACAGCAACCTGGACATGATCCATCTCATAGACGAGTTCCCGGTCTTTTGCTTCCATGATGGTGAATGTCTCACGCGACATGTAAAACACTTGTGTCGAGCGTGCTTTCAAATACGGCTCCAGCTGTTTCAGGTCGATCCGTTGCTCATTATCCAGAAGCACTGTCCGATTCGTCCCTTTCGGTAGTTCAGATTCAAACGCATGCGTCGCTTGTTTGACTTCATCAAGCGTCACGTCACGCATCGGCAACGGTCGGTCTTCCTTCGGTTGAAACCACTTCTTGAATCGATTCATCGAATTCCTCCTCTCGTCAAAAAAAGGTGGGGTTTCCCCCACCTTTGATTAGACAACTTATGCTTGTTGGAGACGCTCACGAAGGACCATTGGTAAGATCCCGCCGTGACGATAGTAATCGATGTCGACTTCTGAGTCGAAACGAGCAATCGCTTCGAATTCAGTGACTTTTCCATCTGCCGCTGTTGCCGTGACTTTAACGATGTCACGTGGACGAACAGACTCATCGATTGCGATACTGATCGCTTCTTCACCTGTTAGACCAAGTGTTTCAGCTGTTGTGCCTGCCACGTATTGAAGTGGAAGAACACCCATCATGACGAGGTTTGAACGGTGAATCCGCTCGAAGCTCTCCGCGATGACGGCTTTGACGCCGAGTAAGTTCGTTCCTTTTGCTGCCCAGTCACGTGAAGAACCCATACCGTAGTCTTTACCAGCGAGGATGACGAGACCTGTACCATCTTCTTTGTACTTCATCGCAGCATCGTACATCGCCATCGTTTCGCCTGTTGGCCAGTACGTCGTGAAGCCACCTTCTGTACCTGGTGCTACTTGGTTACGGATGCGGATGTTCGCGAACGTTCCGCGCATCATGATTTCGTGGTTACCACGACGTGAACCGTACGAGTTGAAGTCTTTTGGTGCAACCCCTTTGTTGACGAGGTATTGACCGGCTGGTGTCGTTTTCGAGAATGAACCAGCTGGTGAGATGTGGTCCGTCGTGACCGAGTCAGCGAACTTACCGAAGACACGGAGTCCGTTGAGTGCTTCGACTTGACCCGCTTCCTTCGCCAAGTTCTCGAAGAATGGTGGGTTTTGGATGTATGTCGACTCACCGTCGAAGTCATACTGATCGCCTGTTGGCACGTCAAGGTTGTTCCAGCGTTCGTTTCCTGTGAAGACTGAATCGTATTCTGCACGGAAGCTTTCTGGTGTGACGACCGTGTTGATGATCGTTTGGATCTCATCACGTGAAGGCCAGATGTCAGCGAAGAAGACTTCTTGTCCGTCTTTGCCTGTCCCGAGTGACGCGTTCATAATATCGACGTCGACTGTTCCTGCAAGTGCATACGCGACGACGAGTGGCGGTGAAGCCAAGTAGTTCGCTTTGACGAGCGGGTGGACACGACCTTCGAAGTTACGGTTTCCTGAGAGGACAGACGAAACGAGCAAGTCTGAACCGAGGATCGCATCTTCAACAGCGCGGTCAAGTGGACCCGAGTTACCGATACATGTCGTACAGCCGTAACCGACTGTGTTGAAGCCGAGTTCGTCGAGATACGTTTGGAGTCCTGATTTCTCGAGGTAATCCGTAACGACCTTCGATCCTGGCGCAAGCGATGTTTTGACGTATTTCGGAACTGAAAGACCGAGTTCGATCGCTTTTTTCGCGACGAGTCCCGCACCAATCATGACGTATGGGTTTGATGTGTTCGTACAGCTCGTGATCGCAGCGATTGCCACATCACCCGTACGCATCTCAACCGCTTCGTCTTCGAACTGAACGACAGCGACTTTGTTTGCTTCTTCTTCTGCAAGACCAAATCCAGCGTTTCCTTGTGGAGCCGTCAACGCTTTTTTGAATGATGTATGGACATCCGTCAAATCAATCCGGTCTTGTGGACGTTTTGGTCCAGCAAGCGCAGGAACGATCGTTGAAAGATCGAGTTCGACCGTTTTCGTGAATGTTGGATCTTCGTTTTGTGGCGTGTAGAACAAACCGTTTGCTTTCGAATAGTTCTCGACTTTTTCGATCAATGCTTCATCGCGACCTGTCAAACGAAGGTACGTCAATGTCTCTGTATCAACTGGGAAGAATCCACATGTTGCACCGTATTCTGGCGCCATGTTTGCGATTGTTGCCCGGTCAGAAAGTGACATTAAGTGGAGTGATGGACCGAAGAACTCGACGAATTTACCAACGACGTTCTCTTGACGGAGCATTTCCGTTACACGAAGGGCAACGTCTGTTGCTGTCGTTCCTGGGTGCATCTCACCTGTAATACGAACACCGATGACTTCAGGTACTGGGAAGAATGACGGCTGTCCGAGCATGCCCGCTTCCGCTTCAATCCCACCGACTCCCCAACCGAGGACGCCGAGACCGTTGATCATCGTCGTGTGTGAGTCTGTTCCGACGAGTGTGTCCGGATAGACATCAACTGTACCGTCTGCTGTTTCCTTTTCAAGGACGACAGATGCCAAGTACTCGAGGTTGACTTGGTGAACGATTCCTGTTGCTGGTGGTACGGCACGGTAGTTGTCAAATGCTGACGTTGCCCAGCGAAGCAATTTGTAACGCTCTTCGTTACGCTCGAATTCGAGATCCATGTTTTCTGCAAGTGCACCAGCAAAACCGTAGGCATCGACTTGAACCGAGTGGTCAACGACGAGGTCTACTGGTACTTCTGGGTTGATGACCGATGGGTCTCCACCGAGATCTTGCATCGCTTTACGAAGTGATGCGAGGTCAACGACCGTTGGAACACCTGTGAAGTCTTGAAGGATGACGCGTGACGGTTTGAACGGAACGTCGACATCATTCGAAACTTGAGCTGTTCCCCATTTCGCCAAGTTCTCGACGTGTTCACGTGTGATCGAACGACCATCTTGTTGACGAAGTACTGACTCGAGTAGGACACGAATCGAATATGGAAGGCGTTTGACTTCCGTCAATCCGAGTTCTTCCAATTTTTCAAGACTGTAGTACTGATAATTCTTACCGTTTGCTTCAAACGAACGGCGTGCGCCAAAGACATCTTGCGACACATCTGTTTGCTTCATGGTGATTCCCCCTTTAAGTGTTCACGACATCAAGCCCCTGATACCGCTTACTTGTACAGTTCTATCATAGTATAATATGGATTCCGTTACAATTTGAAAGAACAAAAGACTTTCGATAAGTTTTACTTATTGCCGATATTAGAAAATTATTCTGTTGTCCTGTTCTTGCCATATTTCCAGTCATGCGTTTCCATTTAGAATGTTCAGGGTACTTAAAAAGTGTAGTATGATATCCGATTCTTGTGGAGGCGTTTATTATGGCGAAATATAAAAGCGATGCAACGCACGTCATTACGACGATTATTTTCAATGATTTAGAAAAAGCGCAAACAGGCTTCGCGATGATCAAAGACCTCGAAGCGATCAAGGAAATCGACATGGACCAGATGGTTCTCGCAAAACGCGACGAAGCAGAGGGGTTCTCTTTCATCGATGCGATCGACTTCACGCAACAGGATCAATCGTTCAAGGGTTCATTGATCGGCATGGCGATCGGTGTCATCGGTGGTCCGTTCGGGATGCTCGTCGGTTCCGTCGCTGGCTACTTGATTGGTGCGAATCGGGATGAGAAAAACGAACGAGATTCGTTTGATTTGTTTAACCGGACACTGAATCAGATCAATCCCAATCATTACGGTGTCATCTTGATCAGTGAAGTCAACGAAGATTCAGAAGCCGTCAATGCGATTGCCGCTGAACTCGGAGCGACGATTCGCCGGACAGGTGAGACATTGCCGGATGGTGCCGTCTAATCAAATCAAAGTTGTCATCTTTACGTTCTCGTTTAAACGGGAGCGTTTTTTAATTCGTGAATCACCTGTTTTGCTGCCTCCTGCGTCGTGTCAGGATCGACTTTATATAAAGCATTTTGTTGCACGGATATGAGGATGTTTTTGTAGCTGATGATGATAAGATCAGACTGATTCGATAGCTTTTGATTAAGCCCTTTGTAGCCATCACTTGATTGATACTGCATCACGTCATTGCCTATGTATCGATCTGTATAAGTAAAATGGATCGCTAACCGCGTATCTTGTTTTTGATTTTCAAAATAAAGTGTCTCTTGTGTCGACGGTGTGTCTATCGTTCCGTCAACGGTTAACCAACGTCTCTTCCCAAAACTCAATGATCGATCTAAAGCCGTGAAATCTGAACCTATCGTACTTGCCTGCAACTGAAATTGATCCATCTTCAGGTGTTCATCCATATACTTGAACAGCTTTTCATACTGAACAGGATGTAAGATAGGATGTTTTGTCTTCTGATTCGTATGAGTAGTAGTTTTGACTTCTACTTTTTTCTGTTCCGTCGTGACCGCCTCATCCGTACATCCTACACTTAAAAATACACTCGAAAATAGGATCGCCATGTTTCTCTTATAGCGCATACACTATCCTCCCCTTTTGAAAACACCCTGACATCACTTTGCCTTAAAGTTGTATAGCGGTTTAATGATCTCGACGACATCGACCGTTTCTTTCGTATTGCGAATGATTTCGTCCATCGGTTTATAGACGAAAGGCGACTCGTCACGCGTCGACGCGACGACAGAACTTGACCAGACATCGGTCATCGTCTTTTCGAATGCATCGAGTTCAACTGTTTTGAACGCTTTAGATCGTGACATGATGCGTCCTGCTCCGTGTGGCGCGGAATAATTCCAATCAGGGTTTCCTTTTCCGACGACGATCAAGGAGCCATCGCGCATGTTCATCGGAATGATTGCCCGCTCGCCGGCTTTCGCAGAGATGGCACCTTTTCTTAAAATCATCGCATCAAGATCAATGTAGTTGTGGATCGTATCGAACTGATCCACTACCGTCCATCCCATCGCCTCGAAAATGACTTCGGTCATCGCTTGACGGTTTAATGCTGCGTATCGTTGGGCGATCTTAAGATCATGGAGGTAACGCTCCATCGTTTCTCCGGAAACAGATGCTAAATCTTTGTTAAACGTAGATCGTTTTTCCTTCAATTGCTGCAAGGTCGCCTGAATATCCGATTCGCGCCCCTGCTGCTTTAATTCCTCAATGATTTGACCCGCATCAAATTGGAAGCGTGCCGTCTCGGCTTCTGCCTGATAATGTTCAGCGATCGTCTTCCCAAGGTTGCGACTGCCGGAATGAATCACGAGATAGCGCTGTCCTGCTGCATCCTGGTTCAGTTCGATGAAATGATTCCCTCCACCGAGCGTCCCGATCGACAACCGTGCCCGTGTCTCGTTGAACGGTGCAAGTACTTGATCAAACGGTACCTGTTCTGACAATGGATGGGCTTGCTGACGCACCGACATGCCACTTGGAATGAGATGCTGGATCGTTGCGTCAAGCTCTGCAAAGTCGATTGGTCCCTGTCCAGCAAGTCGTGTACATAACATGCCGCAACCGATATCGACACCGACGAGATTCGGTACGACCTCGTCCGTCACATGCATCGTCGTTCCGATGACGGACCCTTTTCCAGCGTGACAATCCGGCATGATCCGAACGCGACTATCTGTCGCAAATTGTTCCTCCAACATGGCTGTTACTTGCTTAATCGTCAGTTCGTCGACGTTGTCCGTGAAAATCTTTGCTTCCCCATATGTGCCTTGAATCGTTTTCATTCGATTGTTCCTTTCTTATCCATTTAATTATTTTGCTGTTTCTTGCATGATTTCAATGAATTGTTTCGTCAGTGTCGTCGGTCCCGTCTCCGTCAACCAGACAAAGGCTGTCGTACTCGCGGCACCTGACAGGTATGTCTGATGCAGTCCTGCCGTGTCCAGTTCCCGCAACGTACTCTCCGGCAATACAGTCACCGCCTTCCCCTTTCGGACGAGTCCGATTAGCGTCAAGACGTCAGAACACGTCTCTTGCGATACGACGCCGAGCCGTTGACTTAACGTCTGAAAGACACCGAGTCCTTCTTGACTCGGAATGATGAGGTCCGCAGTTGGGTGATCCGGGTGCCAGACTTGATGAAACGGTTCTTCTTCCATCCATTCAATCGAGACGCCTTGCGCATCAATCGGCAAACGGACCAACGCTGCATCAAGCGACCGCTCTTTTAACCGTTCGATGAGCGCACTCGATTCTCCTTGGTGGACTTGTAAGATAATACCAGGATGTCGTCGTTTCATCTGTTCGATCCAGTCAACAAGCCGACTGGCTGATAACGTGTTGACACCAATCCGCAAAATTCCTGTTCGTCCGGCTTCGATGTCGCTTAATTCCATTCGTGTCTCCTGCTCAAACTGTAGCAATGAAACCGCCCTTTCATATAAGCGGTTGCCGCTTGGTGTGATCCGGATTCCGCGCCCTGCCCGCTCGATTAGACGAACGCTTAACTCTTCTTCCATTCGTCGGATTTGTTGCGTCAAGGCAGGTTGTGCCATTCTTAAGCGCTCCGCTGCTCGTGTGACAGATTGTTCCTCGACGACCGCACAAAAATAGCGGTACTGACGTAAATCCATACTCATCATCTCTTTCATATGTTTTCATGTATAAAGATATATGAATCATAACATCAATCATATGCTATGATGCAGGAATATCTTCAGTTTAAGAAAGGAGCTTTTTCATGAAACAAACGACTTCTACTTTCCAGTGGATCGTCTTCTTACTTGCGAACACGATTGCCTTACCGATCGTCGTCGCTAGTCTGTTCGACCTCTCCTCAGTCGAAACAGCTGCCCTTGTCCAACGGTCGTTCTTTGTAGGCGGGATTGCCTGTTTCCTACACGGCGCTTTCGGCCACCGGCTTCCAATCGTATCGGGACCTGCCGGATCATGGGTCAGTATCTTCGTTGTCATCGCCGCACTACCGGTCGATTCAAAAACAGCCTTTACGATTGCGATGGCAGCCGTCGTAATTGCCGGTATCGTCCTTATCATTCTCGGTTTGACAGGATGGACGAAATACTTATTACCCGTCTTCACACCGCTCGTCAGCGGAACATTTTTGCTTTTATTATGTATTCAATTAACAGGCGTCATGCTTGGTGCCGTCCTCGCCGTCGAAGCAACACGTCTCGCTGGTATCATCACGTTCTTACTTGTGCTCGGACTCAGCCAATTCGGACCGAGTCGCTTACGTCCGTTCGCCTTGATGATCGGAATTCTCGTCGGTTGGCTCGTCAGCCGTCCGTCACTTCCTACGTCGTCTAGTTTGTTTGCACCACCGCAAGCGTTACCGTTCGGATGGCCACAGTTTGACGGCAGTGCATTCCTTGTCGCGATTCCGTTCGCGATCTTGCTCGTCGTCAATTTGATCGCTGCCTTAAGCGCCGTCGAAGCAACGCTTCAAAAACAAGGACGTCTGCACCAAGGCTTGTCGATCGAAGGTGTCATTCATTTACTCGCTGCTACGTTCTCGACGCTCGTACCGGTGCCTTTACCCATCACGAGTGGATTCATCGCACAAACAGATAGCCGGAAACGTCGTCCGTTCTTGATTGCCTCACTCGTCATCGCACTGATTGGTTTCTTCCCAAGCTTGATCGGGATCATCGCAACATTGCCGCGGAGCGTCGCGAGTGCAGCGTTGCTTGCGACATTGCCGCATATGTTTCTGATTGCCTGGCAGTCAGCGGAAAGTAACATGGAGAACAGCCGTCGTCGCCATGCGTTTGCAATCAGTGCCGTCATCGGCATCAGTATCTTGTTGCAATCGACCGTCATCGCGGAAGTCCTGCCTTTGACGCTTCGTCCGTTTCTCAGTAATGGATTGCTCGTCGGAACGATGCTTGTGCTCGGTTTCGAAATTGTCGAAAAGGTTCGTTCACGTCGTGCAAAACAAGCGGATCGATTGGCGAGCTAAAGAGTATTGTACGATCCAGACGATGTCATCATCCTCGCTTTCCTGTAGGAGTCGATGATGAACATCTCGTCCGTTTATTCATCTAAAAAAGTAGCCATTTCGAGTCAAATCGAAATGGCTACTTTTTTTATCATCATATTTAATTAAAATCAAAAAGCTGTATCATTTAACGCACTTCTCGCCACCATTTCCGTGTCGTGCTCTCGGGTGTCACACTCTCCCCAATCATTGGTGTCAAAACTGGAATCTCATCGCGTTTTGCTTCCTTGAGCAACCGTTCGACCGGTTCGAACCAGGCATGAAACGCGAGGATGAAGGCAGACCAGTGAATCGGCATCAAGACGCGACCTTTGACATCACGATGTGCTTGAACTGTTTGTTCCGGTAACATGTGCGAATTGGACCACCGGACATCATACTGCCCACATTCCATCATCGTTAAATCAAACGGACCATATTGTTCACCAATTGCTTTGAAATGCGGACCATACCCACTATCACCACTAAAGAAAACTTTTTGCGAGCCTTCAATGACCCATGACGCCCACAGCGTTGAAAATTGATCAAGACCATTTCGCCCTGAATAATGGCGCGACGGAGCCGCTGTCAGCTTAATGCCACCGACTTGCGTCGATTCATGCCAGTCGAGTTCCGTGATTCGCTCCGCCGAGACGCCCCATCCACGGAGACGACTCCCGACCCCGAGTGGCACGATGAAGCGACCGACTCGATTTTTTAAGGCAAGGACGGATGGATAATCCAGGTGATCATAATGGTCGTGCGAATAGACGACGACATCGATCAACGGCAAGCGTTCGAGATCAACGGTCTGCGTCGTTTGAAAACGTCCTCCCCCCAGTTTCGGGAACGGTGATGGTGCGCGCCCGAGCATCGGGTCAAAGAAAATCGTTTGTCCATCGAGTTCAAGTAAAAA